>DASSTO010000179.1:0-10497 GCA_035707865.1 Longimicrobiaceae bacterium
GTGGCGCATCTCGTTGGTGGCCTTCGCCACAGCGATGGCGCGCAGGAGCTCCGCCTGCTCCTCGGGTGTCGCGTCGAACCACTCCGCCACGTGGCGCCGGGTTGTGAGGAGCGCGTGGCCGGGAGAGACCGGAAAGGCGTCCCACAGGCCGACGACGAGATCACCGGCGAAGAAGACTTTGTCCGAGGATGGCGCGCAGAAGGGGCAGGAGCTGTCGGTCACTGAGAAGATTCGAGACGCTGGTGCCGTGTGATGACGAGTTCACCGCTGAGGCCGGCCTCCAGACACTCGGCGCAGCGCCAGCGCGGCACCGGGCGGCGCGCGAAGCGCACGCTCTGGCAGACGGGGCAACGATGCTCATACGGGAGGATGCGTGTGGGCTCTGACAGCGGGACTCGCGCGGGGGCCGGCGAGCCGCCGGGCAACAATTGTTGCCCGGCGATCCTGACACGAGCGCGCGAGGAGGTCGGCTCCGTAGTCCTGACCCGCGGCTCGAACCCGACCTGCGCCAGCAGCCCTTGCCATTCGGGTCCGTGTGGCGCCGCGCCGGGACCGAAGAGCCGGAAGGCGGCGACGTGCGCCACCTCATGGCAGAGCACCTCCGCGAGCCGATCGCGGCTCCCGAGCCTCAGGTCCGAGCGCAGGGTGATCCGCCCTGCGGAAGGCCGGCAGCGGCCGAGGGACCGGGTGAGCCGGGAGCTGAACGAGACCGAGACGTCGCGCTCGAGATCCGGCACGCCCCAGGCGCCCGCCCAGCGCGCGATGAGCGCCCGGATCTCGCCGTCCACCGCTACGCCGCCGCGCCGGTGCGGAAGCGCACGAAGGCCCGGTCGCTGGGCGCGAGGGCAAGCGAGAGCAGCTCGTCCTCCGGCACCCACGCGACCGCCGCGTGCTCCAGGCACCGCGGCTCCCCTTCGATCTCCACCGGGAGGAAGACGATGACGAAGTCGGAGCCCGGGTCCGCGACGGAGAACTCCACCCCGCCGACTGCGCGCACCCGTACGCCGAGCTCCTCCGCGAGCTCGCGGGCCACGGCCTGGAAGTCGCTCTCGCCCGGCTCGACCTTGCCGCCCGGGAACTCCCAGAGGCCGCCGTGCCTCTTGTGGGCGGGGCGCTCGCAGACGAGCAGCCGGCCTTCACGCTCGATCACGGATGCGACGACGCGGATCTTCATGCGCGGGGGAACGGGTGAGGGGCGACCGGCACAGAGTAACCAGATGTCGGGTCCGTGGCTACCGCTTCAGACGGGAAGCGCCATCAACTCACTCCCCTCGGATGGTGCCCGCATTCAGCAGTTTCATCTGCCGCTCGTACACGTACAGGCGGTCCCGGGGACGACCCGTGGCCTCTCGCGCGATCCCGAGCTTCTCCAGCCGCCGCAGCGCGGCGTTCACCGTCGGCCAGGTCAGTCCCAGCTCCGCTGCGGCGCGTGGCGCGGACAGGACGATCCGCTGGCGCAGGAGCTCGTACACGCGCAACGCCGAACCCGCCGCGCGGCCGAGCTGCATCACGCTCTTCTGGTCCTCCTCGAAGACCTCTCGCAGCGCGAGCGTGGTGTGGGCCGCCTGTCGAGCCACCGCCTCCACGCCAACCAGATAGAAGCGGATCCACCCCTCCCAGTCGCCGTGCGTGCGTACCCGCTGCAGGGCGTCGTAGTAGTCCGCCCGGTTCTCCTTGAGGTAGAGGCTGAAGTAGAAGAAGGGCTGCGTGAGCAGCCGCTCGGCCCCGAAGATCAGGCTGATGAGCAGTCGGCCGATCCGGCCGTTCCCGTCGAGGAAGGGGTGGATGGTCTCGAACTGCGCGTGCACCAGGCCGGCCTTCACGATCGGAGCGGTGCGCCCGTACTCGTCGTGGAGGAAGCGCTCCAGGTTGCCGAGCGCGATCATCATGTCGTGCGGCGGAGGAGGAACGTAGCGCGCGTTGCCCGGCCGCGTGCCGCCGATCCAGTTCTGCGTGCGGCGGAACTCCCCGGGCGTATGCGCGCTTCCCCTCCCCTTCCGCATCAGAACCGCGTGCATCTCCCGGATCAGGCGCAGACCGAGGGGGAGCTCACCGCTCTGCATCCGCTCGAGGCCGTGGTACAGCGCCGCCACATAGCGCGAGACCTCCTGCACGTCTTCGAGCGGGGTACCCGGCACCGCGTCGTTCTCGTACTCGAGCAGGTCGGAGAGCGTGGACTGCGTGCCCTCGATCTGACTGGAGAGCACGGCCTCCTTCCGCACGTACATGTAGAGCAGCCGGTCGGGATCCATCGTCCGGGATACCCCTTCCAGCTGTCCCACCGCATGGACCGCCTCCTCGTGGATCCGGTGTAGCTCCGGCGTGAACTCCAGCGGTGGATCTGGAGGGAGCGGTGCCGGAATGAAGGCAGAGTATCCCTCCGGACCACCCTGCTGCCGGATCAGTGTGCCGGCTCTCCCCATGCTCCTCCCTGCTCTGAAGACGCCCTGCACCACGGCGCCGGCGACCGACCGGCTGCCTTTGAAAGCTGACCGGCTTATCAAAAGATAATCGCGTTCGCTTTGATAGCGCAATGCAGTCGTCAAAGCGAAGATGCTGTCCGACGGTCGGGTCCCGGTCACGGACGTCCCGAGTGTTCACGGCGTGAAAGAATGTCGTTCACGCCACGAAACGATTTACATGCCCGCGGGTCGGAAGGCGATGCCCACCCGGACGTATCCCATCACGTGCACCGCTCCGCCCAACGGCGCGATTGCGCCTTCCCTCGCGGAAGCTACATTGCCCGGGTGCGTTTCAGGACGCCACCGGTCCGCGGGAAGGGCTGCGCCCACCTGATGCCTGCTTCGAGAGAGCACGGAACCTCTTTCGGGCCGATTGCGCGGACGACGGCCGCTCACGAAGGAGGCCCTCATGCCGGAACCGAGCCGTTCCCTACCGCCGCGCGCGTCCCTCGAACAGCAGAAGAAGCTCGCGAAGGAGCTCCTGCGGGCGTTCCGCGCCGGCGACGCCGCCGCGCGCGGGCGCGTACGTCGGCACCTGCCGGACAAGCAGCGGATCACGCTCGCGGACGCGCAACTCGCGATCGCGCGCGAGTACGGGTTCGAGAGCTGGGCGAAGCTGAAGACGCACGTGGAGCGCGCCGGAGGAGGCGTCGCCGCGCCGGTGCTCGACGGGTTCCGGCGGGCCGTCGAGGCGCGGGACGCCGGGGCGGTGCGCCGGCTCCTCGCGCGGGAGCCCGGCGTCCGGGCGATGATCGACGCGCCGCTCTTCGCCTTCGATTCGCCGGCGCTGGTGCGCGTCGCCGGGCCCGGCGGCCTCGCGGTGATCGACGTGCTCCTCGAGTTCGGCGCGGACCCGAACCGGCGCAGCGGCTGGTGGGCGGGCGGCTTCCACGCGCTGCACTCGGCGGGGGGCGCGGAGGCGGAGCGCCTGCTCGGGGCCGGCGCCATCCCGGACGCCTGCGCGGCCGCGCACCTGGACCGGCCCGACCTGCTGCGGCGCATCCTGGACGCGGACCCGTCGCGCGTCCAGGAGCGTGGGGGCGACGGGCAGACGCCGCTGCACTTCGCCCGCTCGCCCGAGGTGGTCGACCTGCTGCTCGAGCGCGGCGCCGATCCCGACGCGCGGGACGTCGACCACCGCGCCACGCCGGCGCAGTGGATGCTCGAGCAGCGGCGAGGCGCCGGCCGCTACGACCTCGCGGCGTACCTCGTCGAGCGCGGTGCCTCGGTCGACGTCTTCCTCGCGGCGGCGCTCGGGTCGACCACGCACCTCCGCGCGCTGATCGAGGCGGACCCTTCGGTGGTCGAGCAGCGCACGGGCCGGGGCGAATACGGCGAGCGACCACCCAGCAGCTTTCACGTCTACACCTGGACGCTCGGCCAGAACCTCTCGCCGCTGCAGGTGGCCGCCCGGTTCGAGCAGGGCGAGGCGCTGGAGGTGCTGCGCGGCTCCGCGAGCCCGAAGGAGCGCTTTCTCGACGCGTGCGCCGGCGCCCGCGCGGCCGAGGCGAGCCAGCTCCTCGGCGAGCGGCCGGGGCTGCTCGACGACCTGAGCGACGAGGACGTGCGCGTCCTGCCCGCCGCCGGGTGGGCCGGCGACGCGGCCGCGGTCGATCTCATGCTCTCCCTGGGCTTCGACCCGGCGGCGGGCGGTCAGGACGGCGGCACCGTTCTGCACTGCGCGGCGTGGCAGGGCGCCGCGCAGTGCGTCGCGGCCGCGCTCCGCCACGGCAGCGCCCGCGCCCTCGTCGAAGCGCGCGATCCCGTCCACGGCGGCACGCCACTCGGCTGGTGCTGCCACGGCGCCCGCCACTGCGCGAACGCCGACGGCGACTACCCGGCGGTCGCGCGGCTGCTGCTCGAGGCGGGCGCGCGTCCCGGCCCCGACCTGGGAGAAGCGCCCCCGGAGCTGCTCGCGGTCATTCGCGCCCACGCGGCGGGGGCGGGGTGAGCTGGAGGCGTCACCAGCTGGCAAGTACAACAAAGCGCGGGCGGCTCCGGTGTGGGGCCGCCCGCGCTTTGTCGTCACCGTCCGCGATCCGGAGTCGGTGGGCGCCTGCCTCAGTGCCCCATCGACCCCGCCGCCACCTTCGGCGTGCCCACCTGGATGTACCCGGTGGCCCCCTTCTCGGCGTCGGCGAAGGAGTGGGTCACGAAGGCGTACATGCCCTCGCCGCTGCCGTCCTTCGCGAAGTGCGTCTCGAAGACCGCGCCGCCGCCCGCCGGGATGTGCCAGGTCTGGACGCCTTCCATCCGGTTGTCGGGGTTCCCGTCCGGGTAGACCCGGTCGAAGATGGTGCCGACGATGTGGAAGTCACTGTCCTCGTTCGGGCCGGCGTCGACGACGTAGAAGCGCACGCGGTCACCGACGTCCACCTTGAGCGGGTCGGCCTTGTACTGGCCGGCGCGGCCGTTGAAGACGACGTAGGTGGGCTCCTTCTCCTGGGCCGCGGCGTAGTCGGGCTTCGGCATGCCGGGGTGCGCCGAGTCCGGCTGGGTGTAGAACTCGCTCTGCACGAGGACGAACTCCTTGTCCACCTTCGAGCCCCAGCCGCCCTCGGGGTCCACGATGATGGGCATGTACATCCCCTGCATCATGTGCATGAGCACGGGCGCGGTGCCGCAGTGGACGAGGAAGACGCCCGCGTCCTTCGCGGTGAACTCGAACTTGATCTCCTGGCCGGGCATGATCGTCCTGAAGGCCTGGCTCATGGGGATGCGAGCGGAGTGCAGGTCGATCGAGTGCGGCATGGGCGACTCGTTGACGAGCGTGATCCGCACGAGATCGCCCTGGCGCACGTGGATGACCGGACCCGGAACGGTGCCGCCGAAGGTCCATCCCTCGTACTTCACCCCGTCGGCGATCTGGATGACGGCGTCCTTGATGGGGATGCGGAACTCCTTGATCGGCGCGCGCGAGGCTGGCGACACGGCCGCCAGGTAGGTGGGCGACGTCGGCCTCACCACCTTTCCGAAGTCCACGCGCTCCACGGCGCCGCTGCTGCCGCTGCCCGCGGCGACGTATCCTCCGAGCCCGATTGCGCCCGCGATCACGACAGGAATGACCAGTTTGAGCGATTTCATCTCCGCCTCCGTTGACGTGTGTCGGTTGATCACGCTCGGAAGCTAGGGGCGCGCGGGGTGTGGGTCTGTCGGGGGAGATCTGTGGTGGGGCGGGGGAAAGGGAGGATCCGGGGCGGCGTGATTCCCCACGTGCGGGCGACCGTCTGTCGGGGATCCCACCACAGCCGGCCGACGCCCCCGGCGGGCGACCTCAATCGCCCAGCGAGACCGCTTCCAGACGGGCGATGCTGCGAATGCGGACCCGGCTGCCGTTCTGCTCGATGATCCCCTCGGCGCGCAGGCGGGCGAGGGCGCGGGCGACGCTCTCGCGCGTGGTGGCGAGCTCGGCGGCGAGCTCCTCCTGCGTGCGGGGCAGGACGAACCCGACGCCGTCGCGCAGGTCGCCGGCGCCGCCGGCGTACTCGAGGAGGGAGGCCGCGACGCGGGCGGCGACGTCCTTGAGGGAGATCTTCTCGACGAGGCCGACCATCTTGCGGAGGCGGCGGCCGAGCTCGCGGATGACGGAGTCGGCGATCTCCGGGTGGTTGCGGTACAGCCACTGGAACTCGCCGAGGGGCAGGAAGAGCACGCGGCTGTCCGCGACGGCGCGCGCGGAGGCGGGGTAGGCGCCGCCGTCGAAGAGGGGGACCTCGGCGAGCGGCTGCCCGGGGCCCTGGGTGTGGAGCACCTGCTCGCGGCCGTCGCGGCTGGCGCGGTAGACGCGAATGCGCCCCTCGATCACCACGTAGAGGCCCTGGCACGGCTCGCCCCGACGGAAGAGGACGGCGTTCTCGGGGAAGGAGCGCACGACGGTGCGCTCGGCGACCGCCGCGAGCGCCGCCTCACCCAGCCGCGCGAAGAGCGGGAGGTCCTTCAGGAGCTGCGTCGTCGACGTCATCTCACCCCCCTCTCGCGAGCCGGACGGCGGCGATCACCAGGATGACGCCGACGACGGCGTTCGCGCGCGCCATCCAGGCGGCGCGCCGCCGGGCCCGCAGGCTCTCGGGGCTGCCGGGCCTGAGCCGCGAGGCGGCGGGGCCGAGGACGAAGTCGTGGACCGCGCTGATGGCGATCATCGTCGCCACGGCGGCGAGCTTCCAGCCGAGCGCGTGGCCGAGACGGGTGCGCCAGAAGGCGGCGTCCCCCAGCACGTCCGCCCGGAGCAGGCCGCGGAAGTAGAGGTTCAGCACGCCGGTGACGACGAGCACGGCGATGGCGCCCCAGCCGACTGCGCGGAACTGCTCGCCGAGCCTCCGGAAGATCTGCGCCCGCAGCGCCGGCGGCTCGATGGCGCGCAGCACCGGCGCCCCGACGGCCGCCAGGAAGAACATCCCCCCGAGCCAGAGGATCGCCGCGAGGACGTGGATGGTGACGTTGAGGTAGTAGAGCGAGGACAGGTGCATCTCAGAAGCGCTCTCCCTTCGCCTCGCGGATGTGGCTGCCGACCGGCCGGATGCGGCTCCACATCGTCCAGAAGTAGATCCCGAGGCCGACGGCCTGGCCGACTCCGCCCAGCACCACGATCCAACCGAGCCACGCGGCGCCCACCCAGGCGCGTGACAGCTCGGCGACGAACCGCACCGCCGTGGCGGGCGCGAGCGTCCAGTACGCGGCGGCCGCGAGCTCCGGGCGGTAGCGCTCGTCGCCCTTCTCCGCGCGCGGGAAGAGCCACAACCCCACGCCGAGGATGAGGAACATCACGAAGCCCACCAGCACGGCGTGGGCGTGGGCGGAGACCATGTACGGGTCCGGCCAGATGCCGAAGATGTCGCGCCGGACGAGCATGAAGACGCCCAGTGCGATTCCGATGAAGAGGAAGGCGATCCCGGTCTTGATGAAGCGGCGGACGAGCGTGTACACGAATTCAGTTCAGCGCTGGCGGAGGAGTACCTGTCGAGGAGCCGGATCCCCAACCTGGCACGTCGCGGGCCGGCCGACCGTGATATCCGTCACACGCCGGTGGCGACGCCGCCCGCCACTGCGCGGGCGGCGTCCGACTGGAGGGGCCCCGCGCTGGAGCCGTCGGCGCGGGTGACGGGAATGCGGGCCCGCAGGCGAGTGCCCCGGCCGGGGCTGCTCTCGAGCTCGACGACGCCGCCCGCGTAGAGGGCGCGCTCGCGCATGCCGAAGAGGCCGGGCGCGGGTCTCTGCGCCTGCGTCTCCGCGACGGAGAAGCCGCGGCCGTCGTCCGCGACCTCCACCTCGACCCACTCCGCGCCGCGCCGGATGCGGATGTGCGCGGAGTCCGCCTCCGCGTGGCGGACGACGTTCGAGAGCGCCTCCTGCACGATGCGGAAGAGCGCCAGCTCGCCCTCGGCCGAGAGCGCGCCCCGGACGTCGTCGGCCTCGACGTCGATCGGCAGCCCCGTATCGCCCGAGAGGGTGCGGGCGTAGCCCTCGACGGCGGCCGCGAGCCCCAACTCCGCGAGCGCGGGGGCGTGAAGCGTGCGCGCGAAGCGGCGAATGCGCTCGGCGAGCTCCGCGGTGTCGTCGCGCATCTCGTCGAGCAGGCCGGCGCGCCGATCGGCGTCGCCCGTCTGCCGCACGACGCGCATGCGGAGCAGGAGGGCGGAGAGCGTCTGGGCGATCTCGCCCTGCAGCTCGGTGGCGAGCCGCACGCGCTCCGCCTCCTGGGCCTGGAAGGCGCGCGCGGCGACCTCCTGGAGGCGCCGGCGGTCGGCGGCGACGCTGTCGAGCAGGCGGTTGAAGACGAGGGTCAGCCGGCTGAGCTTGGGGTCGGCGAGCGGCGAGGCCGCGGCGCGCGCCCCCATCTCCCCGCGCTCCACGCGCTCCGCGGTGCGCTCGAGCTCCTCCAGCGGCGCCAGCGCGAAGTGCAGGATCACCGCGTGGAGCGGCACGCTGACCAGCGCGCTCGCCGCGGCGATCAGGACGAAGATCCCGAAGACCGACTCGCGCGAGTCGACGTGGAGGAGCGACACCGCCAGCGCCGCGCTCACCGACGCGACGACGAGCACCAGCGCGGCGTTCGCCAGCAGGATCTTGTAGAAGACGGGGACGCGCAGCAACGATACGCGCTCCATCTCGCCCGGAGTCTTCTCTCTCACGGCAGACCTCGCGACTGGGGGGCGCGATCCGGCGTCGCGCGGGCCACGGAAGTTCCGCGCCGCGCGTCCGGTTTCTGCACTGAATCTACCCCGTAACCGCCCGCGGGGTGTCGTCCGCACGCTGAAACGACGTGGGGATACTCCCCACAGGCGCTCCCGGTGGACCTTTCTGCGCGGCGCCCGGGGGCGTACGTTGGTCGTGGCGGAGGCGGCCGGCCCTCACCCGGCGGGCCCCTCGCCGGGCGGTTGAAACCGCTGCAAGGACGACACGAGGTCCGCCTTCGCGGACTGCGCGCCCGAACCTCGGCGCGCTCAGCACCTGGCACCTGGCACCCGGCACTTCTCCCGTTCCCGATGACCGAACCCGATCCCACCCCGCCCCCCGCCCCGCTCGCCGGCGGCATCCGCGGCTACGGCATCTTCGCGCTCGACGCGGAGGGCCGGATCCTGAGCTGGAACGCCGGCGCGCAGCGGATGACGGGCTACGCCGCGGCCGAGATCGTGGGCCGGCCGCTCTCGGTCGTCTACCGCGTGGACGCCGGCGCGCCGCTGAGCGAGCTGCTCCGCGCCGCCGAGGCGGCCGGGGAGCTGAGGGACGAGTGCTGGTGGCTGCGCAGCGACGGCTCGCGCTTCCGCGCGGAGGTCACCTTCACCGCGCTGGGAGAGACGAACGGCGGCGCGAGCCGCGGCTTCGCGGTGGTCGTCCGCGATCTCACGGGGCAGCGGAGCGCGGAGGAGGCGCTGCGGCTCTCGGAGGCGCGCTTCGAGGGGATCCTCTCCATCGCGTCGGACGCGGTGGTCTCGGTCGACGAGGCACAGCGGATCACCTTCTTCAACCGCGGCGCGGAGGAGATGTTCGGCTACACCGCGAGCGAGGCGCTGGGCCAGCCGCTGGACATGCTGGTCCCGGAGCGCTTCCGGGAGGTCCACCGCGAGCACGTCCGCCAGTTCGGCGAGTCTCCCGTGGCCGCCCGGCGGATGGGCGAGCGGGGGGACCTCGCGCTCTCGGGCCGCCGCAAGAGCGGGGAGATCTTCCCCACGGAGGCGTCGATCTCCAAGCTCGACGTCGGGGGCACCCGCATCTACACCGCGGTGCTGCGCGACGTCACGCGGCGGAGGCGGGCGGAGGCGGCCGTCGAGGAGCTGCTCGGGCGCGAGCGCGAAGCGAGGGAGGCCGCGGAGGCCGCCGCGCTCGCCCGCGACGAGGTGCTGCGCATCGTCTCGCACGACCTCGGCAACTCCTTCAGCGCCATCCTCGTGACGACGCAGGTGCTGCTCCGCACCCTGCCGCGGGAGGCGTGGGCGGAGGACGCGCGCAAGCGCCTCGACGGCATCCGCCACCTCGTCGGGCAGATGCAGCGCCTGCGGGAGGACCTGCTGGACGTCGCGCGGATCGAGGCCGGCCGGCTGTCGATCGAGTCCGCGCTCCACGACCCGCGCGAGCTCGTCGAGGACAGCGCGGAGCACTTCGCCCCGCTCGCCGCCGAGCGCGAGATCGATCTCGTGGGCGAGGCGGCGGAAGGCCTCCCACCCGTCGCCGCGGACCGGGAGCGCTTCCTCCAGCTGCTGGGCAACCTCGTCGGGAACGCCCTCAAGTTCACGCCCCGGGGAGGGCGCATCGTCATCGGCGCCGGGCCGGACCCGGAGGGCGTGCGCTTCCACGTCTCGGACACGGGCTGCGGCATTCCCGCCGAGGACCTGCCGCACCTCTTCGACCGCTTCTGGCAGGCGGAGCACGCGAGGCGCGCGGGGGCGGGGCTGGGGCTCGCGATCGCCCGCGGGATCGTCGAGGCGCACGGCGGCACGCTGCGCGTGGAGAGCACCCCGGGCGAGGGGAGCACCTTCTCCTTCGTGCTGCCCGTGGCGTGAGGCCCTACCCCGCCTTCAGCACCCCCGTCTGCAGCGCG
>DASSTO010000180.1:0-39504 GCA_035707865.1 Longimicrobiaceae bacterium
GACCCGCGGCTTCTTCGAGCCCGAGGTGGACCTCACCGTCGGGCGGCGCTGGGCCCCGCGCGAGGCGACGCTGACGGTGGCCGGCCGCGCCGGGGCGGTGCTCGGCGACGCGCCGACGCAGGCCCTCTTCCCGTTCGGCGGCCGGGGCACGGTACCGGGCTACGGCTTCCGAGGCTTCGCCGGCGAGCGCTTCGTGACGCTGAGCGCCACGGCGTCCGCTTACCTGTGGCGCCCGTGGGTGCGCGGCCGCCTGCTGGGCGCGATCGGCCGGGTGGGGCGCGACGACTCCGACCTGACCTGTCCGGCGAATGCGAGCTGCCCGCCCGCCCTCGGCGGTAGTGGATGGAAGCCCAGCCTGGGCATCGGCGTCGGGCTGGTGAACGACATCCTGCGCGTGGACCTCTCGCGCGGCCTGGCAGCGGACGGGCGCTGGGAAGTGGTGGTCGACGCCAACCCGTCGTTCTGGGACTTCCTGTAGAATTCTGATTTTTCAATCATGAATCTCGAATTGGGGCCGCGGTTCGCTCCTGACCATGAGCGCCATACTGCCGTAATTCAAAATTCAACATTCCCAATTCAAGATTGATCTCCGTCTTCCACCTTCCCGCGCTCCCCGGCGTCCAGACCGACCCGTGGCGTCAAGGAGCGCCGGGCGCGGAGGACCCCGGCCTGCGCGTGGCGCGGCTGACGCCGGAGCTGCTGGCCACGCAGGTCCGGGCGCTCCGGGCCGCGCGGGAGGCGCACCTGGCGGAGCGGCCCGTCGCCGAGGTGGTGCGCGCAGTGGACCGGGTGGCGGTGCGGCTGCTGGACCACGGAGACGAGCTGCGGCGCGACGCCGAGGCGCGGCTCCCCGCGCTGACGGGCTCCTCACCCGAGATGGTCCGCTTCGTCCTCGACCGCATGGCCGCAGACTGGCGGGCCGAGCGGCTGACCGGGCTGCTGCGCGCCGAGTTCGACGACCCCGGCGTGCTGGACGGCTTCCGACCGAGGCGCGGCGGCGGCCGGACGCGCGCGTACGGGCCGCGGCTCACCATGCACGTCTGCAGCGGGAACGTCCCGGGCGTCGCGGTCACGTCGGTGATCCGCTCGCTGCTGGTGAAGTCGGCCGCGCTGGTGAAGACGGCGGCCGGCGAGCCGCTTCTCGCGGCGCTCTTCGCGCGGGGGCTGGCGGAGGCGGACGCGGGGCTGGGCGAGTGCCTGGCGGTGACCCACTGGCCCGGCGGCGAGTCCGCCCTGGAGAGCGTCGCCCTCGAGGGCGCCGACGCGGTGATCGTCTACGGCGGCCGCGACGCCGTCGAGTCGCTCCGCTCCCGCACGCCGTCGGGCGTGCGCTTCCTCGGCTACGGTCACCGGCTCTCCTTCGGCGTGGTCGCGCGCGAGGCGCTCGCCGGGGGCGGAGCCGCCGACCTCGCTCGCGCCGCCGCGCTGGACGTGGCCACCTTCGACCAGCAGGGGTGTGTCTCGCCGCACCTCTTCTACGTCGAGGAGGGCGGCGAGCTCTCGCCGCGGGAGTGGACGGCGACGCTCGCCGATGCGCTCGCGCGCGTCGAGGCCGACCTGCCGCGCAGCGCGCTGGCGCCGGAGGAGTCCTCCGCCATCCGCCAGCTCCGCGGCGAGGTGGAGTTCGCCGCGCTCGTCGGCGGCGGCGCGGCGCTGCACGCCCCCGCCGGGGGCACGGCCTGGACCGCGATCTTCGACCCCGAGCCCGCCTTCGCCGCCTCCTGCCTGAACCGCGTGGTGCGCGTGAAGCCGGTCTCGCGGCTGGACGAGGTGGGCGACCTCGTGCGCTCCCTCGCGCCGGTGCTGCAGAGCGTCGGGGTCGCCGGGCCGGCGGACCGCCTGGAGCCGCTCGCCGACGCGCTCGGCCGCCTCGGCGCGAGCCGCATCACGCCGATCGGCCGCATGGCGTGGCCGCCCCCCGACTGGCATCACGACGGCCTCCCCCCCCTGCGCACCCTCGTGCGCTGGTGCGACTGGGAATAGGACACGTGCCAGGTGCCAAGTACAGGTCGTCTACTTGGCACCTGGCACCTGGCACTTCCCCCCCTGGCACCCCTCTTGCTCCTCCCGGCGCTGCTTCGCCCGCTACGCAGCCCGACAAGGTAACATGAGTCAGCCCCCGAACCGTCGTCAGCCGCGGCGCGCGTGGCGCGTCTATCTCGCCCGGGACGGGCGGGAGATCGAGCGCCGCCGCCGTGCCGGGCTGCCCCCGCTCTGCCCGTGCTGCGGCGAGGTGCTCGAAGCCGAGCCCACCAGCCGCCTCGGCCGCGCTCTCCCGGCGGGCGCGACGGCGCACGACCTCTGCTGCCGCGACTGTCACCGCTTCTGGGCGGTCGTCCGACACAGCGAGAGATCGCTGCGCCTGCTGCGGATGCGGCGACTGGTGGCGGCGATCCGCGCCGTGGAGCCGGGGGCGCGCACGCGGCGGCTCGACCCGGCGGCCGCCTGAGCCGCGGGCCGGTTCCCATACCCACGGTCCCCATGCCGATCCATCTCTTCAGCACGCCGGTGGAGTGCACCCACTGTGGGGCCGTGGTGGAAGACCCCACGGTCGACAAGTGCCCCAACTGCGGCGCGCTCCTGAAGGAGCGCCGCACCCCCAGCCGCCTCGCCGGAGTTCCCCGCCGCTACGGCCAGCTCCGCTTCCTGATCGGGCTCCTGCGCTTTCTCGGCGTCATCGTCATCGCGCTGGCCGTTCTCGTCTTCCTCTTCAGCGGCGACACGGTGCCGTGGGCGACACGCGGCGGCGTGCTGGTCGGAGCCGTCCTGACCGCCGCCGGGCTGTGGGTCGTCGCCGGGCTTATTGACGTAGCGCTCGACGTGGAAGAGAATACGCGCGCGTCGTTCCGCGAGCAGCAGTTGATCCTGGAGGCGCTCGAGGCACTGGGGGCGCGGCACGAGGCGGAGCGCTGACGGCATGGGAGGTGCGTTGGAGGCGCGGGGCGCGGGGGGTGCGAGAGTGCGGCCGCCGAGCCGCGATTCTCCCGTACTCACGCGCTTCCGCTCTTCAAAACCGCAGGAGCAGCCGATGGATTCTCGTTCATACCTGCGGGCCTCGGGGCTCGCAGTCTTTTTTTCGCTCCTGGCCACGGTGGCGCCCGCTCAGCGGCCCCCTCTCCAGGGTCAGGCGGAGGCGATCACGAGCAAGGTCGGGGGCAGGTGGGGCGTCCTCGCATGGGTGGTGGGCCAGAAAGATCCGCTGGTCGCGATCAATGCCGACAGCGTCTTCACGCCGGCCTCGAACAACAAGGTGTTCACCTCGATCTGGGCCCTTTCGGTGCTCGGTCAGGACTACCGCTTCCCCACCGATCTCCTGATCACCGGACCGATCCGCGGCGGCGTCCTGGAGGGTGACGTGGTGCTGCGCGGCTCGGGCGACCCCGCTTTCGGCTATCCGGAGTTCACGGGCGACGACCCGATGCGGCCGCTGCGGATCATGGCGCGGCGGCTGAAGGAGCTCGGCGTCCGGCAGGTGCGCGGAAGCGTGGTGGGAGACCCTTTCATCTTCGACACCATCCACGTCGGCCCCGACTGGCCGCGCGACACGGGCGGCGGTGCGGCGGCCTACGCGCCGGGTGTGAGCGGGCTCCCCTTCCAGCGCAACCTCATCGCCGTCGAGGCGACTCCCGGTCCGAACGGCCGGCCGGTCATCGAGCTCGAGCCGCCGGTCGAGGTGGTCCCGATCGAGAACCGCATGCACAACGGCGGGGGCCGCGGCTGGGCGGTCCGGGCGCCGGACAGCGACACGATCGAGGTCCGGGGATCGGTGGCCGGCCGCGCGCCGCACATCTACCGGATCGGAGTGCGGCGCCCCGCGCTCATGACTACCGACGCGCTGCGGGCGGCGATGGAGCAGGAGGGCATCCAGATCCGCGGCGGGGTACGGCTGGGTCACACGCCGGACGACGCGACGCTCGTGCACCGGCACTTCTCGATCCCGCTGAAGGACATGGTCCACGAGATGAACCACGTCTCGGACAACTTCTTCGCCGAGCACCTGTGGAAGGCGGCGGTGGCCAAGACACTGGGTGAGGGCAGCTACGCACGCGGGGGGCCGGCATCGGCGATCTTCTACAGGCGTCACGCCCGCGTCCCGTTCGGACAGCTCTACCAGTTCGACGGAAGCGGTCTCTCCGACTACGACCGGATCACTCCGAACGCGATGGTGCGGGCGCTGATCTACGCCAACAGCGCGCCGTTCTCGCAGGCCTTCCACGCGTCGCTGCCGGTCGGCGGCCAGAGGGGCGGGACGCTCGACCACATGTTCAGGAGCGGCGCCGCGGAGGGTAACCTCCACGCGAAGACGGGCTACATCAACGACGTGCGGACGCTCTCGGGGTACGTGACGGCGAAGAACGGGCAGCTGATCGCCTTCTCCTTCCTCTACAACGGCCGCGGCACCTGGCCCGCGCGCACGGCGGAGGAGCAGCTGGGGCAGATGCTGGCCGACTACGACGGCGCCCCGTGACGCAGACCGCGGCGGCTCTGCGGGAGCGGCTGCTCGCGGTGATCTCGCGCGGCGCGGACGCGGCGCTCGGCGACGAGGAGTTCGACGCGCTCGCCCGCGACGTCTTCGCCCATCAGCTCGCCCACAACGCGCCGTACCGCGCCTACTGCGAGCGCCGCGGCGCGACCCCGGACCGGATCGCGCACTGGACGGAGATCCCCGCCGTCCCGACGGACGCTTTCAAGGCCGCGCCGCTCGTCTGCGGCGATCCGGCCCTCGCGCGGGTGGTCTTCCGCACGAGCGGCACCACGGCCGGTGCCGAGCGGCGCGGTACGCACTACTTCCCGGACGTGGCGCTCTACGACGCCGCGCTCCGCGCGGGCTTCGCCACCCACCTGCTCCCCGACGGCGCGCGCCCGCGGGTCCTCTCCCTGGTACCCGCGCCCGAGATCCAGCCCGATTCCTCCCTCTCGCACATGGTCGGCGAAGTGGTCGCGGCCTTCGGCCCGCGAGGCAGCGAGTTCATGATCGACGCCTCGGGCCTGCGCGTCGAGCAGCTCCTCGTCGCCCTGCGCGAAGCCGAGGCCTCGGGCGAGCCCGTTCTGGTGCCGGGTACCTCCTTCGCCTTCGTCCACCTCCTGGACGCGCTGGCGGAGCGCGGCGAGCGCGTGCGCCTTCCCGCCGGCTCGCGGGTGATGGACACGGGCGGCTTCAAGGGTCGTTCCCGCGTCGTCCCGCGCGCGGAGCTCTATGCCGCGATCGAGGACGGACTGAGCGTCCCCGTGGCGTGGGTGGTGAACGAGTACGGGATGACGGAGATGAGCTCGCAGTTCTACGACGGCGTGGCGGGGCAGGCTCCTCCGGTGCCGGAGCGCATCTACCGGGGCCCCGGTTGGGTGAGGACGCTCGCTTACGACCCGGAGACGCTGCGCCCCCTGCCCGACGGACAAACGGGCGTCCTGCGCCACTGGGACCTGGCGAACCTGGGATCGGTGATGGCACTTCAGACGGCCGACCTGGGGAGCGTCACTCCGGGGGGCGGCTTCGAACTCCACGGGCGGGCGCGGGGGGCGGAGGCGCGGGGCTGCTCCATCGCCATGGACGAGCTGCTGAACGCGCTGGGACGATAGGGCGCGGCGGCAGCTCGTCCGTCTCTCGTTGAACCGGAGAATCCCGTGGATACGGACGAGAGTTGGTGGGGGATGCTCAAGCAGAGCGCCGCTGACTTCTGGAACAACGACTGCATGAGCATGGCCGGGGCGATCGCCTACTCCACGCTCGTGTCCCTCCCCGCGCTGCTGATCCTGATCCTCACGGTGGTGGGGTTCTTTGTGAATCCCCAACACGTGCAGGACGCGCTGCAGACGCAGCTCGGCGGGGTCATCGGACCGGTCGGCCAGGAGCAGATCGGCATCATCCTGTCCAATGCAAACCGCCCCGACATCAGCCCGAGTGTCGCCTCTGCACTGGGGGGCATCGTGCTGGTCATCGGAGCCACCGGCGCCTTCGCGCAGCTCCAGTCGTCGCTCAACCGGGTGTGGGAGGTGAAGCCGGATCCCAGGCAGGGGGGGATCAAGGGCTTCCTGCTGAAGCGGGTTCTCTCCGTCGGGCTCATTCTGGGGTTCGCCTTTCTCCTGCTCGTATCACTGGTGATCAGCACGCTCCTCTCGGTCCTGGGCGACCAGGTGGGCCGGCTTCTCCCGGGGTTGGGCGCCTGGGAGGTGGAGCTGCTCAACAGCGGGCTCTCGTTTGCCATCATCACGCTCCTCCTGGCCGCGATCTTCAAGCTTCTCCCCGATGCCGCGATCAGTTGGCGGGACGTCTGGGTGGGCGCAGCCGCCACGACGCTCTTCTTCAGTCTCGGGAAGTTCGTCATCGGCTTCTACCTGGGCCGGACCGACCCGGGGCGGGCGTTCGGGGCCGCCTCCTCTCTCGTCCTCCTCCTGGTCTGGATCTACTACGCCTCACTCATCGTGCTCTTCGGAGCGGAGTTCACGCAGACGTGGGCGAAGTGCCGCGGGAGCGGGATCCAACCGGAAGAGGGAGCAGTCCGGGTGGTGAGGAGCGAGCAGGAGTTACGTGGCGCGCCAGCGAAGAACGACGACGGATGACCTCGCGCGGGCGATGCTGTTCGCAGGCTCTCGCGCACGCGGGCTTGACGGGTGAGACGGGCGACCCCCGCCTGACGCGCTGCGCGTCAGGCGGGCCGGGATCCTGCCTGGCACATGAATCGCATACCCGAAAGCGTGTCGTCACCGAGCGATACCGCTTATCGACCCGTCCCCGGTGTAGAGAGCTGCTTGGGCTTCCCATCTCGCCCGATGAGCGGGCCAGACGCGCGGTGTGCGATTCCACGCCCGGCATGGCGCTTTGTCGCGTCGCTCGCGGCCCTGCTCGCCTGCGCATCGACGCTCTCCGCCCAGACGCTGATCGGGGGTGAATCGCCGCGCCTGGAACGGGTGGTGATCCGCGGGCTGCACGACGTGGACGCCACCGCCCTCCGCAAGGGGCTCGCGAACCAGCCCTCCCGCTGCCGCACGATCATCCTCCGGCCGTTCTGCTGGGTCTCCGGCTCTTCCACCTTCGTGGAGACGCATCGCCTGGAGCGGGCGGAGGTCCCGCGAGACGAGCTACGCATCCGCGTCTTCCTGTGGCGGCGCGGCTGGCGGGACGCGACCGTCCGATCGACGGTCACTCCGAAGGGCCGCGGGGTGCAGCTGACGTTCGACGTGGACCAGGGGCCGCCCACCGTGACGCGCTCCTTGGACGTGGTGCAGCCCGCCTCGCTGGTGGCGGAGAGCCGGCTCCGGGCGCTGGGCCTCCCGCGGGTCGGCGAGCCGGTGAACGTGGTGGAGCTGGACTCGGTGCGGTCCGGAGTGCTCGCGATGCTGGCGGATCGCGGCTACCCGGACGCCGTGGTGCAGGACACGCTGCTCCCGACGGACAGCCTCGGCGTGGCGGTCCGGATGGAGATCGCGCCGGGCCCGCGGTCGACGATCGGGTCGATCGACGTCGAGGGGAACGACCAGGTCTCGGACCGGACCGTCCTGGATGCGATGCCGCTCCGGACGGGGCGACTGTATCGGCTCAGCCAGGTGGAGGAGGCTCAGCGGGCACTGTACCTGACGGGAATGTTCCGGAAAGTGTCCGTCACCGTGCCACCGCAGGCGGACACGGCCAAGACGGTGGTAGTGAACGTCACGGAGGCCCCGTTCCGGCAGATCCGGACGCGGGTGGGGGTGAGCACGGTCGACTACGTCCAGACGGAGGCGCAGTACACGCACTACAACTGGCTGGGCGGCGGTCGGCGCCTGGACGTGACGGGGGTGCTCGGCCGACTGCTCGCGCCGCAGCTCAACGGCGGGTTCATCTTCCGCGAGATCGAGCCGGCGGCGCTCTCGGGCGTGCCCAAGGACGCCTTCCTGCGGCCGACCTGGCAGGCGAGCGCCCAGATCACGCAGCCCGCGTTCCCGGCCGCGGGGACCTCCGTCGGGCTCGGCGTCTTCGCCCACCGGCGGGTGGAGCCGGGGGTCGTAGTCGACCGGGGCGAGGGCGCCAACTTCACGTTCACGCAGAACGTCGCCGAGCGCGCTACTCTCAGCCTCCTCTACCGCTACGAGCAGAACACCGTGCTCGCGGGCGACGTGTACTTCTGCGTCGACTTCGGGGTCTGCGACCAGCCCAGCATCCACGCGCTCCAGGGGCACCACAGCCTGTCGCCGCTGCAGATCAGCGGCCTCGTGGACCGGGTCGACGACCAGCTCACGCGCACGTCGGGGTACACGGTGCGGCTCGGCCTGGAGCACGCCTCCCGGCTCACGCTCTCGGACTTCCAGTACGACCGCGTCGACGCCGAGATCACCCGCGACCTGCCGCTCGGTGGGGGCACGCTCGCGGGGCGCGTACACGGAGGCTGGGTGCGGGCCCTCTCGGGCACGGGGGCGGCCGTCGGCGCGGGCGCGCGGACCGGAGGCGCGATCCTGCACCCGACCACTCGCTTCTACGCCGGCGGAGCGCGCTCCGTCCGCGGCTTCGCCGAGAACCAGCTCGGGCCGCGTGTCCTCACCCTGGACCCGCAGAAGCTCCTCATCGCCGCGGCGGGCGGTACGGCGCCGTGCACGGAGGCGGAGATCGCGGACGGGAGCTGCGACCCCAACGCCGTACCCTCCTCCGAGTTCATCCCGCGGCCCACCGGCGGGACGCGGCTGGTGGAGGCGAGCATCGAATACCGGCACCCGATCCGGGGCAACTTCGTCGGAGCGGTCTTCCTCGATGGCGCGCGGCTGGACGACCCCCAGCTGTCCGCTCTGGCGGGCTCCGCCGCGGCGGTGACGCCCGGTTTCGGGATCCGGTACCGCTCTCCGATCGGCCCGGTGCGGGTGGACATCGGCATTCACCCGGCCCGGACGGAGGACCTCCGGGTCATCACCCAGGTGACCGAGAACGGGGTGAGCCGCCTGGTGCTGCTCGACACCCCGAAGCACTACGACCCGCGCGAGGGCTCCGGGGGCTTCCTCAGGCAGCTCACCAGCCGGCTCGCGCTGCACCTCTCCGTCGGGGAGGCGTACTGATGCCCCGGTGGTCGAAGATCGTCCTCGGCGTCGTAGCCGGAGTACCCGTGCTCGCGGTCGTGATCGTGCTGGTGATGACACAGACGGACTACGGGCGCAGGCGGGTACGACAGATGGCGGTCGGGGCGCTGGCCTCGAGCGCGCACGGCGTCGTGAAGGTCGGGCCCATTCACGGCAACCTGCTCACCGGTGCCACCATCGACGGTCTCTCGATCACGGACAGCACCGGGGCGCCGTTCTTCCGTGCCGATACGGTCGGCATCCACTACTCGCTGCTCGGCCTGCTCCGGAAGCGGGTGGAGCTCTCGCACGTCCGGCTGGTGCGGCCGGTGGTGGTGCTCGACCGGCCGCCCGGGCTCGCCTGGAACTTCTCACGCATCTTCCCGAGCGACACCACGAAGCCGCCGACCCGGCAGGGCTTCGGCGCCTGGATCAACGTGCGCGACCTGACGGTGGTCGCGGGACGCGTGCTGGTGAAGAACGAATGGCAGCCGCCGGATACCCTCCGGGGCGAGGCCCGGCGGCTCGCCGTCCGCGACGCGCTCTCACCGGACAACAGGATGCGGATCGTCCGGGTGCCGAAGGGCTACCAGAGCGTCCAGGACTACCGGCAGATCGACGCACACTTCGACCGCCTCCGCCTGGCGCACCCGGACAGCGCCGCGATGATCTTCGACGTCTCCCGGTTGGCACTCGTCGCCTACCCCTTCCGTCCGCCCGCCGCGGTGGTGAGGAACCTGTCGGGCACGGTCGTGAGCACGGGGGATACGCTGATCGCACGGGGGCTACGCGTGGCCCTCCCGGGCTCGCAGCTCACGCTGGACGGGACGTATCTCGTCCCGACCGGTGCCCTCGACGTCGCCGTCGCCGCCAGCCGGGTCGCCTTCCCGGACCTCCGCTTCGCGTACCCGCCCGCTCCCGCGGGTGGAGGCTCACTGCAGGCGCGGCTCACGCGCGCGGGCGGGCAGACGCACGTCGTCGCGCGCCGGATCGACCTCTCGATCGACCCGGCGCGGCTCACGGGGTACGCGGACGTCGCCTTCGGGGATACCCTGCTCCTGGGCCCGACCGACCTGCGCTTCTCGGACGTGGACACCCGCCTCGTCCATCGGGTGGCGCCCGGCACCCGGGTGCCGGTCCAGGGCGTGCTGAACGGTCGGGTGGCGCTACGCGGCGCTCCGAGCTCTCTCCAGGTGGACGGCAACGTCACCTTCCGCGACCGGACCGGCGCCGTCAGCCGGCTGGTCGCCGACGGCCGGGTCGGCACGGGTGATGGGTTCCAGGCCCGGAACCTCCGCCTCCGCTTCGCGCCGGTGCAGCTATCGCTGGCCAGCGCCATGGGGCAGCGCCTCCCGGTGGGCGGCGCGGTGACGGGAGAGGCGACGCTGACCGGGAGCACGAGGACCGGGTTCGACTTCCGCGCGGACCTCGCGCACCGGGCCGTGGGCGCGGGCCGATCGCACGTGACCGCGGCCGGAGCGATCGTCCGCCGCGGCGAGGAGTACGCCGCCCGCGACCTCCGGATGCGCCTGGAGCCCCTTCAGCTCGCACTGGTCCGCGCCTTCCGCCCGGACCTGGCCCCCAGCGGCGCTCTCTCGGGAACAGTCCGTCTGGACGGGACGCCGGGAGCGCTCACGCTCGCGGCGGACCTGACCCACGAGAGCGCAGCGACCGGCCGGTCGCACGTGGTGGCGACCGGGGGGGTGGGGTTCACGGACGCGTTTCGCGCGCGCGACCTGCGCGTCCGAATGGACCCGCTGCAGCTCGCCCTGGTGGGGCAGTTCGAGCCCGACCTCCCGGTCGACGGCTTCCTGACGGGACACCTGACCCTGAACGGCTCGACGGCCGGCCGTCTGGCGGCGCGCGGAGACGTGACGCACGAGGGGAGCACCGGCACGTCGACGGTCGCGGGCACTGCGTCCGTTCCGGTCGGCGGGTCGGGCGCTTTCGCGGTGGACGTGCGGGCGACGCCGCTCTCGCTCGCCACGGTGGGGCGCTTCGCGCCATCGGCGCGCCTTCACGGCAGTGCCACCGGCGGAGTGCACGCCACGGGCACGATGCGCGACCTGGCGGTTTCCCTCGGCCTCGCGGTTCAGGACGGTGGGTCGGTGAGCGCCACCGGCACGCTGGACCTGGCGAGCGCCACCAAGACGTACGACGTCAGCGCTCGCTTCGACGCCTTCGACGCCCACGCGGTCACCCTGCGCGCGCCGGTCACGTCGCTGAGCGGCACGGCCGCGGCGGCGGGGCGAGGCACCGACCCGGCCGTCATGAACGCGACGCTGTCGGCGGATCTCTCCGGCGCGCGCGTGGGCAGTGCGGAGGTGGACACGGTCGGGCTCCGCGCGCGGCTCTCGGGCGGGCTGGCGATGGTGGATCGCGCGACGGTACGGCTCGCCTCCGCCCAGGCGGACGCGCGTGGAAGCTTCGGCCTGGTGGCCGGGAAGAGCGGCACGCTCTCGTATCGCGTCCGCCTCGACACCCTCTCCCGGTTCGCCGGGCTCCTGCCGTCCGACACCGCGCGAGTGGTGCAGCGGCCGCTGCAGGTGGCGCGAGCCATCGCGCAGGCGCGCGCCGATTCGATCCGCATCGCAAAGGCGACCGAGGTGGAGCGCGCGGCGACCGGAAGCCCACCGGAACCGAAGCTCCAGGTGGACACCACCGGCGCGCTGCCCGCGGACTCCCTGTCGGGCAGTCTGGACGCGATGGGCACCCTGTCGGGGAACGTCGAGCGTTTCGACGTGCAGGGGACCGCCACGATGCGCGACCTGGTGGCGATAGGCTCCCGGGTGGGAAGCGGCCGGGTGAGCTATCGGTGGCTCGACGCCCCGACGCCGCAATCGGAGCTCTCCGCGGATGCGGCGCTCCGGTCGGTGGTGGTGCGCGGCTTCGCGGCCGACAGCGTGGGCGCGCGGGTGCGCTACGCCGGCCTCACGGGCGCCGGCGACGGTACGCTGGACGTCGCCGTCGTGCAGGATCCGCGGCGCGAATACCGGGCACGAGCGGATTTCTCGCTCGCGCCCGAGCGGAAGGAGGTCCGCTACTCCGACCTCTCGCTGCGCTTCGACACCACCACCTGGACCGCCACGCACCCGGCGTCCGTGAGCTGGGCGGGTGGCGGGGTGGAGCTGGACGACGTGGAGCTCACCAGCAACCACGGTGGCCGCATCCTCGCCGATGGGCGGCTTCCAGCGAACGGGCCCGCGGAGCTTCGGCTCCAGGTTCAGCGGTTGCAGGTCGGGGACGTGTTGGCGCTCGTCCAGGACTCCACTCGCTTGGAGGGCCTGGTATCCCTGGATGCGAGCGTGGAAGGCACGGGTGCCAGCCCGGTGATCCAGGGCACCGCCGCGCTGGCGGAGGCGGTGGTGGACACCGTGCGAGTTCCCGACGTCACAGCCCGCATCCAGTACGCAGACCGGGCGCTGCATGCACAAGCGCAGCTCACGCAGGGCGGGCGCACCCTCGCCGTGGCGGACGCACGGCTCCCGATCGACCTCGCGATCTCGGGGGTGACCGGTCCCCGCCTGCCGCCCGACGCGCCACTCAGCGTGGACGTTCGCGCGGACAGCATTCCGCTGGAATCGCTGCCCAGCTTCACGACGGCGGTCTCCGACATCCGGGGCCGGTTGGCAGGGACGGTCTCGGTGCGAGGCACGCGCGCGAATCCACGCGTGCGGGGCGTCGTGACCCTCGACCTCGGCTCGCTACGCGTGACGGAGCCGGGGCTTGCGCTCACGGACATCGGGGGAACGGTCCACGTCGACGGGGACTCCGCCGTCGTCGACTCGCTCGTCGCGCGGAGCGGAGGAGGCGACATCCGGATCACGGGCGGCCTGGACCTGGCAGAGCTCACACGACCCGGCTTCGACCTGCACGCCGCGGCTCGGGACGCGGCGGTGCTGAACAACGAGTACGGCCGCCTCGCCGCGAACGTGGACCTCACCGTCCGCGGCCCGTGGACGGGCACCCGGGTCAGCGGAGACGTCGAGGTGCTGCACGGAGTCATCAACGCGCCCGAGACGGGAGTGCCCCAGCGGATCGACGTGGACGCGCCATCCGTCCGCACCCTGGGCGACACCGCGGCGCTGGCGCTCGTCGCCACCAACCCGCTCCTCGCGAACCTCCGGGTCGACGTCGCGGTGCGAGTCCAGCCCGACACCTGGGTGCGCAACTCGCAGGCGAACGTCGAGATCTACACCCCCGAGGAAGCGGGCGCGCTGGCGATCCACATGGACCGCGCCGCGCAGGCGTTGACGCTGGAAGGCACCGTCAACACCGACCGCGGCGAGTACACCTTCGCCGGCCGCCGAATCCGCCTGACGCACGGCGCGGTGGTCTTCCGGAACGAGACGCCGCTCAACCCGATCCTGCAGCTCACCGCCGAGCAGGAAGTCCGGCTCGCGAGCCGGCCCGCGTTCGACATCCAGCTACTGGTCGGCGGCACCCTGCGCGCCCCCAAGCTGGTGCTGGAGAGCAATGCCCAGCCGCCGATCGCCGAGTCGGACCTGCTCTCGTACTTCGCGTTCGGAGAGCCGACCTCCTCGCTGCTGAAGCCCGAGACGGGGGGAAGCGTGGCGGGCGGCAGCGGGGCCGGGGGCACGGTGCTGGGGCCGCTCGGCGCCATCGCGACCCAGCAGCTCGGCGCGACCGCCGTGGGCATCGTCGTCGACCAGATGGAGCTTCAGACCCGGCAGGCGTTCGGCCTCGACGTCTTCAACATCACGCCCGCGCCGCTCCCACCCGAGCTCGCCCTGCAGGGCTATCTCAACGTCTTCCGCGGAGCTCAGTTCGAGGCCGGAAAGTACCTCACCAACCGCTGGTACCTCGCCGGGAAGGGCCGGACGGCGGCGGTACTGCCCGGACTGCAGCTGCAGTACCGCACGCCGAACGGCTTCGAATGGCTGACGAGCTGGGAGCCACGCTACCTCGCCGGGCAGCCCAGCCTCGTCGCCTCCCAGGCACCGGCCACGACGAGGGAGCTTGGCTTCTTCGTCCAGTGGCTACGCCGTTTCTAGCCGAGAGCTCGCCGCCGGGCCGTCGCGTCGCCGACCGGGGAGGACTCTACCGAATCCGACTCTCGCGGGCGCCGGCCGCGCCGAGCACCCGGATCAGCGCCGCCCACGCGACGAGCGCGAGGAAGAAGAGGGCGCCGATCATCGTCTGCTCGATCAGCCGGTGGAGGACGACGGGGTGGAGGAGGCTGAGCGCCGCGTGGAGGGCGCCCCGGCCCTGTTCGAAGGGCACGGTTGGGAAGACGCGGGCGATGGCGTCCGGGTTGTCGAGCGTGAGCGGCCAGCCGAGCATGACGTTCGTGCGACCGCGGTCGTCGAGCAGGTCGACCGCCAGGTGGGACGCGTAGGTCGCACCGGCGAGGAACGCCCATCGCCGCCCCGCCAGCGCCGCCGCCACGAGCGTGACGACGACCACGGCGAAGACGCTGTGCGTGAAGGTCCCGTGGTACTCGCCGCCGCGGCCCAGGAGCATCCCCAGGCCGATGTCGACGTCGGGCGAGACGGCGAGGAGGCCGCCGACGACCCACGCCTTCCAGCGCGGGAGCGGGACGGCCGTGAGCGTCAGCTCCGCGACGCCGGCGCCGACGAGGAAGTGCGCGGGCGGAAACGACACCTACCGCGCCTCCTTGTCGCTCCCGTGCTCCCGGTCACGCAGCAGGAGGGCGAGCCGGGCGACGACGACCTCGACGAGCGCCAGCTGCGGCCTGCGCGCCCGCTCGCCGCCTTCACCCAGGTAGGTTCCGATCCGGCGGGTATCGTAGTGCTCCGGGAAGAGCGCCTCGCCCCACGCGTCGACCGCCGCCGGATCGAGATCCGCCGCCAGCCTCACGACCGTCTCCCCGCCCTGCTCCTCGCGGCTCGCGGCGGCCAGCCCTGGGACGAGCTCGTCGCGCTGGGCGGGCCCGCGCGCCGCACCGCGGAAGAGCAGCGAAGTGCGCACCGCCGCGTCCGGCGCATCGGGGTCCGGCAGCTCCTCGCGGACGACGAGGTCGGCGCGCCCCACCTGCGGAATGATGAACTCCTTGGCGTCGAGCACGTACTGCGCGATGCGCTTGAGGACCTCCGCCTCGGTGTAGCCGCGCGAGAGGACGTCGCGCCGCAGCTTCCAGCGGAAGAGCAGCTCCGGCTCCGGGTGCAGGAAGACCGCCAGGTCGTAGAGCACGCGGAGCTCCTCCGTCGGGAAGCCGAGCAGGCCCCGGACGAGGATGATCTCGCGCGGCTCGATCGCCCGGATGGGCCCGAAGGTGCCGTCCGAGTGGTCGTAGCTGCGGTTGCGGATCGGCCGGCCCTGCCGGAGCAGCTCCAGGTGCTCGGCCATGAGCGGCATGTTGTGGACGACCGGGTTGAGCGCCGTCACGCCGCGCTCGGCGCGCTCGGCCCGGGTGAGGCGCAGGTAATCGTCCAGCCGGAGGTCGGTGACGCGCTCGGGGCCGAGGAGCGCCTGCACGGCGTCGGCGACGGTGTTCTTACCGCTCCCCGAATCGCCCACGATGCCGACGACGAAGGGGGTCATGGGGCCACTCCTCTCTCGACCGCACCCGCTATCGGTCGACGGTTGTCGGTTGTCGGTCGGCGGATAACCGATGACTGACCACCGATGACCGGGGTGGAGGGGCTGCGGAAGGGTCCTCTCATTTCGCCTCCAGCCAGTTCTCGCCCATACCCGTCTCCACCTTGAGGGGAACGCTGAGCTGCATGGCTCCCTCCATCTTCTCGCGGACGAGCGCGAGGGTGCGCTCGGCCTCGGAGCGGGGCGTCTCGAAGAGGAGCTCGTCGTGGACCTGCAGCAGCATACGTGCGTTCACCTCGCCGGAACAGAGCGACCGGTGGATGTCGATCATCGCGATCTTGATCAGGTCGGCGGCGGAGCCCTGGATCGGCGCGTTGGTGGCCGCTCGCTCGCCGAACGCCCGGATGTTGAAGTTCTTCGAGGCGATCTCGGGGATGTAGCGTCGGCGCCCCGTGATCGTCTCGACGTAGCCCTGCTCGCGCGCGAGATCGATCTGCTCGTCGAGGTAGCGGCGCACGCCGGGGAAGCGCTCGAAGTAGCGCTCGATGAACTCCTTCGCTTCCGCGTTCGCGACCCCCAGCTGCTGCGCGAGCGAGAAGGGGCCGATGCCGTAGATCACCGCGAAGTTCACCGTCTTGGCGCGCGCGCGCATCTCCTTCGTCACCGCCTCCAGCGGCACGCCGAAGACGAGCGCCGCGGTCTGCCGGTGGATGTCGGCGCCGCTCCGAAAGGCCTCGACGAAAGCCGCGTCGCCGGAGTAGTGCGCCAGGATCCGCAGCTCGATCTGCGAGTAGTCGGCCGAGACGAAGACATTCCCCTCCGCGGGGATGAAGCCGCGCCGGATCTCGGCGCCCGCCTCGGAGCGGATCGGGATGTTCTGGAGATTCGGGTCGCTGGAGGAGAGCCGCCCCGTGCTCGCGATCGTCTGGTTGAAGGAGGTGTGCAGCCGGCCCGTCTCCGGGTTCACCATCTTCGGCAGTGCCTCGACGTAGGTGCTCCTCAGCTTGTCGAGCTGCCGGTACTGCATGAGGAGCGTCGGGAGGCGATGGCCCTGCGCCGCCAGCTCCTCCAGCACCGAGGCGTCGGTGGAGGGCCCGGTCTTGGTGCGCTTGAGGACCGGCAGCCCCAGCCTCTCGAAGAGGATCTCCCGGAGCTGCGGGTTCGAGTTGATGTTGAACGTCGTCCCCGCGGCGTCGTAGATCTCCTTCTCCACGGCGCCCAGCTCGCTGGTGAGCCGCACGAGGAGCGCGGCGAAGAAGGTCTCGTCGATGCGGATGCCGCTCCACTCCATGTCCGCCAGCACCTCGATGAGCGGAATCTCGATGCGGCGGAAGAGGTCGTCGAGGCGCAGCCGCTTCAACTCGGGGGCGAAGAGATCCGCGAGCTGCCAGGCGATGTCGGCGTCCTCGCAGGCGTAATCGCGGCTCTGCTCCAGCGGGACCTCGGCGAAGGGGATCTGGTTCTTCCCCTTCCCCGCCACGTCGGCGTACGTGATCGTCGTGTGGTCGAGGTGCTTGAGCGCGAGCGCGTCGAGCCCGTGCTCCCGCGAGCCGGGATCGAGCAGGTAGCTCGCGATCATCGTGTCGAACTCGATGCCCCGGAGCGTCAACCCGGCCCGGCGGAAGACCAGGAGGTCGTACTTCAGGTTCTGCCCGATCTTGGCGATGCCCTCGTCCTCGAGCATCTCGACGAGCGCCGAGAGCTCGGGGGAATGGAGCTCGGGCAGGTTGAGGGCTGAGGTCGTCGACTGTCGGTCGTCCGCAGTCGCTCCGCCCTCCTCCAGCTGCAGTTGACCGACGACCGACGACTGAAGACCGGCGGCGGTGCCGGGCGTCCGGTGCCCGAACGGAAGGTAGTACGCCTCGCCCCCCTCGAGGGCGAGCGAGATCCCGAGCAGGTCGGCCCGCACCGGGTCGGTGCTCGTCGTCTCGGTGTCGACGGCCACGCGGCCGCGATTGCGGATGCGCTCGACGAGGGCCACGACCTGATCCGGTCGCTGGAGCAGCTTGTAGTTGACCTTGCGCTCCTGCGGCGTCCGGCGCTCGGGAGCGCCGTGGTCGCGCACGAGCGAGTGGAACTCGAGGTCGAGGAAGATCGCCTTCAACTTCTCGCGGTCGGGCGGCTCGGCCTGGAGGGCCTGCAGGTCGAGCTCGACGGGCAGGTCGGTGAGAATGGTGACCAGCTGCTTCGAGAGCCGCGCCTCGTCGGCGTGCTGCTCGAGCGCCTCGCGCGCCCGCTTGCCGCTGATCTCGCCCACGTGAGCGAGGATCTCCTCCATCGAGCCGAACTGGTCGATGAGCTGGACGGCCGTCTTGGGGCCGATGCCGGGCACCCCGGGAACGTTGTCGGCCGAGTCGCCGATGAGGCCGAGGTAGTCGACGACGTGCTGGGGATCGACGCCGAGGCGCTCGCGCGCGTTGGAGAGGTCCACCCACTCCTCGTCGACGGCCGTGGGCCCGCCGCGGCCCGGGTTGAGCAGGCAGACGCCGTCGCGGAGGAGCTGGTAGAAGTCCTTGTCACCCGAAATGATGACCGTCTCCAGCCCGCGCTCCGAGGCCTGCTGCGCGAGGGTGCCGATCACGTCGTCCGCCTCGTAGCCGGCGAGCTCGACGACCGGAATGCGGAAGGCCTCGATGAGCTCGCGGACGCGCGGGATGGCGCTCTCCAGCTCGGTGGGCATCTTCTCGCGCGTGGCCTTGTACTCCGGATAGAGCTCGTGGCGCTGCGAGGAGCCCGCGTCGAAGACCACGCCCAGGTAGTCGGGCCGGTGCTGCTCGATGACCTTGAGCAGGAACTTCGTCACACCCCACGCTGCGGACGTGTTCTCGCCGCGCGAGGAGTAGAGCGGGCGCGAGATCAGCGCGAAGAAGGCGCGGTAGATGAGCGCGTAGCCGTCGACCAGGTAGAGTCGCGGCCGGGTCTTCTCGGGGACCTGCAGGCTGGGATTCGCCACGGAAACGTCCGGGTTCGGGTCGCCTCAAAGTAGGCGCTGCTCCGGGCGTTGGCAAAGCCCGGAGCAGCGGGCGGGCGCGGGCCGCCCGGGCGCGCGAGGACCCGTCGCGACGCCCGCGAGTATTACCCGCCGCGATCGGGGAAAGATCGCCAGAACCGCCGAGAGCCGATGAACTTCCAGACCGCGTCCGACCGCGCCGCCGAGGGATACCGCGTTCCGCCCGCCCCCATCCCCCGGATCGTGGACACACCGCCCACGCCGGGCCTCTCCGTGAGCCCCGACCGGGAGCGGCTGGCGCTGCTGGCGCGCGAGAGCCTCCCGGCGATCGCGGTGCTGGCGGAGCCGGAGCTGCGGCTCGCGGGCCTGCGCATCAACCCGCGCACGAGAGGGCCCAGCCGGGAGGCGTACTTCACCTCGCTCGCCTTCCGCCCGCTCGCCGGCGGCGAGCCGCGCCCGGTGCCCCTGCCGGCGGGCGCGCGGATCTCCACCCCGCGCTGGTCTCCGGACTCGCGGCGCCTCGCCTTCGTACTCGTGGGCGAGGAGGGGCTGGAGCTGTGGGTGGCGGACGCGGAGAAGGCCGCCGCCCGGCGCGTGCTCGAAGCCGGGCTGAACGCCGCGCTCACCGTTCCCTTCGCCTGGATGCCCGACGGTGAGGCCCTGCTCGTCAACCGGGTGCCCGAAGATCTCGGCCCCGAGCCCGGGCGCCCGCCGGTGCCCGCGGGGCCGATCGTCCAGGAGAACGAGGGCCGGACGGCGCCCGGCCGCACCTACCAGGACCTGCTGCAGAGCCCCCACGACGCGGCGCTCTTCCAGCACTACTGCACCGGCCGGCTCGCGCTCGTCCCGCTCGGGGACGGCGAGCCGGCGGTGATCGGCGAGGCGGCGGTGATCGGCGACTTCGAGCCGGCGCCGGGCGGAGAGTTCATCTACCTCGAGACCATCCGGCGGCCGTACAGCTACGTCGTCCCCTTCTACCGCTTCCCCAGCGAGATCCTCGTCCTGGACCGTGCGGGGCGGACGGTGCGGCGCGTGGCGGAGACGCCGCTCGCCGAGGACGTGCCGATCGCCTTCGACGCGGTGCCGACGGGCCCGCGCAGCGTCCACTGGCGCCACGACGCGCCCGCGACGCTGGCGTGGGTGGAGGCGCTCGACGGCGGCGATCCGCGCCAGCCGGCCGAGGCGCGCGACCGAATCTACCTCCTGGAGGCCCCCTTCACCGGCGAGCCGCGCCCGCTCGCCGACCTCGGGCAGCGCTTCGCGGGAGTCCAGTGGGGGCGCGGGGACTTCGCCATCGTCTATTCACGCTGGTGGAAGACGCGCACCGAGCGGCGCTGGGCCGTGCGGCCCGACGAGCCCGGCGCGGAGCCGCGGCTGCTCGTCGAGCGCTCGTACCAGGACCGCTACAACGATCCCGGCGCCCCGGTCGTCGCCCGCAACGCCGCCGGCGCGACGGTGCTGCTGTTCTCGGAGGACGGCGGCTGGATCTACCTCGCCGGCGAGGGCGCCTCGCCGCGCGGCGACTACCCGTTCCTCGACCGCTTCGAGATCGCCACGGGCCGCACGGAGCGGCTCTGGCGCGCGGAGGACCCGTTCTACGAGGAAGTCGTCGCGGTGCTGGACCGCGGGGCGAAGCACCTGCTCACCCGCCGCGAATCCGCGACCGAGCCGCCGAACTACTACCTGCGCGACCTGGAGAACGGGAAGACGACCGCGATCACGCACTTCCCCGACCCCGCCCCGCAGCTCGCCGGGATCGGCCGGGAGATCATCACCTACGAGCGCGCGGACGGGGTGAAGCTGAGCGCGACGCTCCTGACCCCGCCCGGCTACGATCCCGCGCGCGACGGGCCGCTGCCGACGCTCCTCTGGGCCTACCCGCGCGAGTTCCGCGACGCGGCCGACGCGGGCCAGATCGACGACTCGCCCAACCGCTTCAGCCGCCCGGCCGGCGCCTCGCACCTGTTCCTGCTGACGCAGGGCTACGCCATCCTGGACGGCCCGGCGATGCCGATCATCGGCGAGGGCGAGGAGGAGCCGAACGACCGCTACGTCGAGCAGCTGGTGGACGACGCGCGCGCGGCGGTGGACGCCGTGGTGGCGAGGGGCGTCGCCGACCGCGGCCGCATCGCCATCGGCGGCCACTCGTACGGCGCCTTCATGACCGCCAACCTGCTGGCGCACAGCGACCTCTTCCGCGCGGGCATCGCGCGCTCGGGTGCGTACAACCGCACCCTCACGCCCTTCGGCTTCCAGCAGGAGGAGCGCTCCTACTGGGAGGCGCCGGACGTCTATCACCGGATGAGCCCCTTCACCCACGCGCACCGCATCACCGCGCCGATCCTGCTCATCCACGGCGAGGCGGACAACAACAGCGGCACCTTCCCCATGCAGAGCGAGCGCTTCTACCACGCGCTCAAGGGCCACGGCGCCACGGTGCGCTACGTCGTCCTGCCGCACGAGAGCCACGGCTACCGCGCGCGGGAGTCGGTGCTGCACACGCTCGCGGAGATGGTGGAGTGGCTGGACCGCTGGGTGAAGAACCGCGGGGCGTGAGGCGACCGCGTCACCCCAGGCGCGCCGAGTACCAGCCGGCGCGCTCTTCGAGCGTGAGCGGAGACGAGTAGGCCGCGCTGAGACTCGCGGAGGTCAGCACCTCGCGCTTGGGGCCGTCCAGGGCCACGCGGCCGCGCCGGAGCAGGATCACGCGATCGATCTCCGGCACGATCTCCTCGACGTGATGGGTGATGAGGAGGACGGTGGTACCCGCCTGCGCCACGCCGCGTACGCGCTCCATGAAGGCGTGCCGGGCGACGAGATCGAGGCCGGTCGTCGGCTCGTCGAGAACGAGGACGCCGGGCCCGGGCGCGAGGGCCCGCGCGATGAGGACGCGCCGCGCCTCGCCCGTCGACATGGCGGCGAGCGGCTTCTCCCCGAGGTGGCTCGCCCCCACCCGCTCCAGCGCCTCGCCCGCCCGCTCGCGCATCTCCGCCGTCACCTCGTGGTGGAAGAAGAGCACCTCGCTGGCGAAGAAGCCGGAGAGGACGACGTCGAGCCCTCGGAGCCGGCCCATGCTCGACCCGCCGACGAAGCGGTGCTGCAGGTCGGGCGAGACGATGCCCATCCGGCTGCGGAGCTCGGTGACGTTCCAGCGGTCCCGGCCGAGGACGCGCACCGGAGGCGCGCCTTCGCGGTGCAGGGCGCGGTACTGGTGGGTGAGCAGCTTCACCAGGGACGACTTCCCCGAGCCGTTCGGACCCACGATCGCCGCGTGCTCCCCGGCGCGGATCGACAGGGTCACTCCGTCCAGCACGCGCTGTCCCCCCAGCACCACGGTGGCGTCGTTCAGCTCCAGAACCGGCTCTGTCGGCATTCGCTTCGCGGCAGGAGTGAGGCGCCCGGGAGCGACGATCGCTCCCGGGCGCCCCAAGTGTAGCCGCGGACGGCCGGCCTGTCACCCCGCGCGCACCGCCTCAGCGGCGCTCCAGCTTCACGCTCCCGCTGAAGGTCTTGACCGTCACGAGCCCCCCCTCGCCGGTCGAGAAGCTCAGCTCCCTGCCCGGCGTGTAGCGGCTGGTTCGCTGCGCCTCGGCGCTGCCGAGCCCGTTGTCGATGTCGCCGCTGAAGGTGCTCACCTGGAACCGGGCGCGCACGTTGGCCGGGAGAGCGATCTCCACGTCGCCGCTGTGGCTCTGCATCTCGACGGCGGCATCGCTCGCGAGCGCACCCTCGTAGTGCAGGTCGCCCGAGACGCTCTGGAAGGATCCGTACTGCAGGGTGCCACCCTGGACGTCGGCGCTCCCGCTGACCGTGGACACGCTCGCGCGCCGGGCGCCGCCGCGGATGCGAAGGTCGCCGCTCACCGACTTGACCGCCAGGTCCTGCGTCGGCGCTTCCACCGTCACGTCGCCGCTCACCGTCTCCGCGGTGATCTTCTCGCGCGCGGAGCCCGAGACGCGGGCGTTGCCGCTCACGGTGTGGACCTCGGTGGCGGCGGTGTTGCCGCTCACCTCCACGTCTCCGCTCGTCGACCGCGCGTTCACCGCCCCCGTCACCCCGCCCACCTCGATGTCCGCGCTCACCGTCTGCACGGAGACGCTCTTGCGTACGGGAACGTGCACCTCGAGGTCGGTGCCCTGCAGGTCCCGCGTGTTGCGCGGCACCACGACGCGGATCTCGGTGTTGTCCCCACCACCCGTGACGTCGAGCCGCTCGGCGCCGCGCCCCAGCGTGCCGGTCACGCGGATCTCGGGGCGATTCCACGCCACCACCTTCACCCTGCCCGCGACGTTGTTCACGGTCACCGTTCCCGTGGCCGAGGCCGGCATGGTGCGGTCGATGGCCTGCTGCGCACTCGCCGCGCCGGCCGAGAGCAAGAGGCTCACCAGCGCGATCGTCGGAATCTTCATGCGGGACTCTCGGTTCAGGTACGGGACGAGATCCGAACCGCCTTCTGCAGCAGCTCGAGCTTGGTCTGGTAGACGCCCGACAGCATGAGCGGGAGGTCGGCGTTGTTCGGATCGGCGGCCAGCGCGGCCCTCGACTCGGCGATCGCCTGGTCGATGATTTTCAGGTTCTTCTCGATGGTGGCGACGGTCGCGGGCGAGAGGCGGTCGCGGCGTGCTTCGAAATCGGCCTGCAGCTGCTCGACGGCCGCCCGGTACTGGCCGTCGCTGCCGTGGAAGGCGGCCAGACCCGCGGGCAGGTGGGCGGCGGGCGTGAGGGCCAGGGGCGCCGGAGCGCCGCGGCGCAGCGCGAGCGCGGTCAGGCCGGAGGCGAGCATCACCAGCAGGACCGCCGCCGCGGCGAGCCACACGGGGTTGCGCACCCAGGAGCGCCGAAGCGGGGTCGCGATCCCCGCCCGGGACGGCCGCGCGGACTCGTGGAGGCGGGCCGCGATCCCTGGCCAGAGGTCGTGCGGCGGCTCGATCTCCCTCGGCAGCGCCTCCACCCGCGCGCGCAGCTCGTCACGGTCCTCGCTCATCTCAACCTCTCTCTCAGGATCCCCCGCGCCCGGTGGAGGAGCGCCTTGCACGTCCCCTCGGCGCGGCCCGTCAGCGCGGCGATCTCCTCGTGCGTGTAGCCCTCCACCTCGTGGAGCACGAAGACGGTGCGGGCGGCGTCGGGGAGCGCGGCGATCGCCGCGTCCAGGTCCATCCGCTCGCCCGCCGACGCCGGGGCGGCGCCGCCGAAGATCGCCAGGTCGTCGACGACGACCACCCGCTGCGACCGCCGCCCCTCCGAGCGCCGCGACGCGAGCACCACGTTCACCGCCAGCCGGTGCAGCCACGTGGAGAGGGCGCTCTCTCCGCGGAAGCTATCCAGCTTCTCCCAGGCGCGGACGAAGACGTCCTGCGTCAGCTCTTCCGCGAGCACCGCATCGCCCGAGAGCCGGAGGCAGAGTGCATGGACCCGCCCCACGTGGATCCGGTAGAGCCGCTCGAAGGCCGCCACGCTCCCCTCCCGGGCCGCCCGCACGAGCCCGTCGGCCGCCTCCGCGCCCGCCTCCGGCACATCGGTCGAGACTGCTTCCATGTTCCTCGTAGCGGTATGCGGAATCGGCCTCGGCTCCCGTCGCCTGCGTTCACTTGGATGCCGCCACCCGCCGAGTCGTTTACAGATACCCCGCGAGCAGCTCCGTGGCCGGCCCCACTGCCCCGCCGCGACGCGGCGACGCAGCGTGACACCCGACGCCCGGTCGTATATACTGGTAGCGCGAACCCGCGCACCGGCTCGTCCGCCACGCGGTGATCGACCTCCCCAGATCTCGACACCCCCGGAGAAGAATGACCACCCACACCCGCGTGTGGCGGAGCGTCTACTACCTCGCTCTGCTCCTCATCCTGACCCCGCTCCTGGACCTCTTCTCGAACGCCTGGCCGATCCAGGCCGGGACGATGATGTGGCGCTTCGGGTTCCTCGGCCTCCTGGGGAACAACCTCCTCACCCCGTTCCTGGGCCTCGTCCTCGCCGCGGTGGCCGCCGCGACGCTCGAACAGCCCCGCGTCCTGAAGACGGTCGCGGTCGTCAACTTCATCCTCTGCGTCGTCGTCATCGCCGCCATCGTCCTCTTCGCGCTCGACGCCCTGCAGCTGCACAAGAACGTCAACCCGCAGGTCCTCGAGCGATTCGAGACCGGGTCCGCCATCGCGATGGTGAAGTACGTCCTCGCGCTCATCGGCTTCGCGATCCTGGGGCGCAGCGCTCTGAAGGCCGCGGGGAAGCGGGGCGAGCACGGCCGGTCCCGCCAGAAGAAGGAGTCGCCGGAGGCGGGGCTGCTGATCCGCTGAGGTGTCAGCCGCGTCGGGTACCCGGCAGGCCGCGAGAGGGGAGCGCGGCCCGGACCCGGGGTAGCCGCAGCAGCAGGAGGCCGAGGAGGATGGAGCCGAAGATCATGGGCTCGCGCGTGTCCGCCTTGACGAGCCACAGGAAGTGCATCACGCCGAGCGGCGCGACGACGTAGATGAGCGCGTGGAGCTTCTGCCAGCGCTTGCCCAGCCGCCGGATCCATCCCTTCGTCGAGGTGAGGGCGAGCGGGAGCAGGAGCAGCCACGCGGTGAAGCCGATGGTGATGTAGGGACGCTTGGCGATGTCCTCTCCCACGTAGGAGAGATCGAGCGTCTGGTCGAGAACCACGTAGGTGAGCAGGTGCAGCGTGGCGTAGAAGAATGCGAAGAGCCCGAGCATCCTGCGGTACTGCGCGAGCCGGTTCCAGCGCGTGAGTCGCCGCAGCGGCGTGATCGAGAGCGTCACGAGCAGGAAGAAGAGCGTCCACCAGCCGGTACGGTGGGTGATCGCCTTCACCGGGTCCGCGCCCAGCCCGTCGGTCAGCGCGTCCTGGAGCGTGACGAGGAACGGCACCAGCGCCGCCAGGAGGACACAAGTGCCGAGTGCCCCCCGCCTCGCCCCTCTTCCACCGCGGTGCCTAGTACCAGGCGGCCCCCCCCCGCCTGGCACCTGGCACTCGGCACCCGGCACCGTCGTATTCAGAAGTACCTCCGCAGGTCCATCCCCGAGTAGAGGTGGGCGACCTCGTCGCCGTAGCCGTTGAACATCAGCGTGGGCCGCTTGCCCCACTCGCCGATCCGGCGCTCGCGCGCCTGGCTCCAGCGCGGGTGGTCGACGTTCGGGTTCACGTTGGCGTAGAAGCCGTATTCGTTCGGCGCCATCACGTTCCAGGTGTTCCGCGGCTGCCGGTCGGTGAAGCGGATGCGGACGATGCTCTTCCCCGACTTGAAGCCGTACTTCCACGGGATGTGCACCCGCAGCGGCGCGCCGTTCTGCGTGGGCAGGTCCTTCCCGTAGAGGCCCGTGACCATGAGCGTCAGCGGGTGCATCGCCTCGTCCATGCGCAGGCCCTCGACGTAGGGCCAGTCGAGCACCTGGCGGCGCTGCCCCGGCATCTGCTGGGGGTCGAGGAGGGTCGTGAACTCGACGAACCTCGCCGTGGGCGTGGGCTCCACGCGCTTGATGAGATCCCGCAGGGGAAAGCCGCGCCACGGGATGACCATCGACCACGCCTCGACGCAGCGGTGCCGGTAGACGCGGTCCTCGATCGTCTCACCGCGGAGCAGGTCGTCCAGGTGGTAGTCGCCCGGCCTCTTCACGAGCCCGTCGATCTTCACCGTCCACGGGCGCGGCCGCAGGACGGCGGGGGCGTTGTCCGCGGGGTCCTCCTTGCCGGTGCCGAACTCGTAGAAGTTGTTGTAGTGGGTGATGTCCTCGTACGAGGTGAGCTTTTCCTCGCCGGGCGGCTGGGCCCGGGCGTCGCACGCGCCGAGGAGAGTGGTGCCGACGGCGGCGGAGAGGGCCACACCGGTGAGCTGGCCGAGGAAGTCGCGGCGATTCAGGTAGAGTTTCTCCGGGGTGATCTCGGAGGAGGGGATGGGGAGCCGACGGCGGATGAGCATGGCTGCCTCGGTGCTGGGGTGCCCGGGAGCGGGAGATCTCCTTCGAACGGAGATAGAACGCCCGGCGCGGCGAAAAGGTTCCGCCTCCCCGCGCCGCCGAGCGGCTCCCCGGACGGCAGGACCGGCGCCCCCGGGAACGTGATTTGCACCGGTTCCCGGGTCCCTCTTCCGTACCACCAAAGGAGGACACGATGGCGAATCAGAGGAAAGGCCGCACCCCCGACGACACGCTGCGCTCGCGCGACTACATCGACGCGGACGAGATCGCGGAGATGAACGAGCGGCAGAGCGGGCGGTCGAGCGGAAGCGACCAGCAGCAGAGCGCCAGCGGCCGGCAGAGCCGAGGCTCTGGTCGGAGCTCACGGCAGGACCGGAGCTCCGACCAGAGCTCGGATCGGAGCTCGCGGCGGGACCGGCAGCAGCGCGGCAGGAACGACCAGCACCGCGGCGGCCAGAGCTGACGGCGGGCGGACGCCTCTTCTTCGCCGCCGCCCTGGACGACGGGACGCGCGCCGCGCTCGCCCGTCATCTCTCCGACGCCCTGCCCGACGGGGTGCCCGGGCGCGGGGTGGCGGCGGAGAACTGGCACCTGACTCTCCGCTTCCTGGGCGAGATCGAGCCCGTCGCGGCGCGGGCCGTGGCTCGCGAAGTCGCGGGTGCCGTGCTGGGTCCGCCGTTCGCGGTGAGCTTCGGTGGCCTCGGCGCCTTCCCGCGGCCCGAGCGCGCCCGCGTGCTCTGGCTGGGCGTCGACGAGGGCGAGGCGGGCCTGCGGCGCGTCGCCGAGCGCCTGGAGACGGCGATCCGTCAGGCGGGCCTTCCCGCCGAGCCGCGACCATTCTCGGCGCATCTCACGTTGAGCCGCCTCCGCGAGCCGACGGACGTACGGTCGCTGATCAGGCGCGCGCCGCCGTTCGGCCGGCGCATGCAGGTGACGGAGGTGGTGCTCTATCGCAGCCACCTCGGCAGCGGGCCCACGCCCTACGAGGCGGTCGAGCGCTTTCCACTCGGATGAAACGGAGCGCGGAGATGCTACTGGAGGGTCGCGTGGCTCTGGTTACCGGCGCCGGCTCGGGAATCGGCCGGGCGACGGCGCTCCTGCTGGCGCGCGAGGGCGCCCGGGTGGCGGCCCTCAGCCGCACCGAGGAGGAGCTCCGGGAGGTGGTCGACGAGATCCAGGCGGGCGGCGGCGAGGGCATGGTCGTCACCGCCGACGTCTCGCAGGCGGACGAGGTGCGGAGCGCCGTCGACCGGGTCGCGGGGCGTTGGGGCCGCCTGGACGTCGTCTTCGCCAATGCGGGCGTGAACGGTGTCTGGGCTCCCCTGGAGGAGCTCGCCCCCGAGGAATGGAGCCGGACGATCGCCATCAACCTCGGCGGGACCTTCCACACGGTGAAATACGCCGCGCCGCTCCTGAAGAAGCAGGGCGGCTCCGTCGTCATCACCGCGTCCATCAACGGGACGCGCGTCTTCAGCAACACCGGCGCGACCGCCTACGCCTGCTCGAAGGCCGCGCAGGTGGCCTTCGCGAAGATGACGGCGCTGGAGCTCGCTCCCCACCGCGTCCGGGTGAACGTGATCTGCCCCGGCGCGATCACCACCGAGATCCAGGACAACACGGAGCACCGGGACGACGCCGGGCTGGGCGTCCCCGTGGAATTCCCGGAGGGGTGGCACCCGCTGCGCGGCGCTCCGGGCACGCCGGAGCAGGTGGCACGCCTGGTGCTGTTCCTCGCCTCCGATGCCGCCGACCAGATCACCGGCACGGAGGTCTGGATCGATGGAGGAGAGAGCCTGGTGGGGATTCATGGCTGAAAAGCGGAAGCAACCGCCCGGGCCGCGCCAGCGGCCGCCCTCGCCGGAGCACTACGACGAGGTCCATGATGCGTCGGAGGCGTCCTTCCCCGCGAGCGATCCGCCGTCGTGGACGCCCGTGATGGGCGCCGGCGGGCCGGACCGCCGCGCGGACAAGGGCAGCGGTGCCCTGCAGGAGGAAGAGGCGAAGCCGTAACGAACAGGGGGCGCCGACGGCGCCCCCGAGCCCCTACAGCGTCACCACACCCTGGTACTTCGGCCAGTCGTCGAGCACCATCCCCGCGCCGCGCACGACGCAGGTGAGCGGCTCCTCGTCGACGTGGATGGGCAGCGCGGTCTCGTGGTGGATGAGCCAGTCGAGACCGCGCAGCTGCGCGCCTCCGCCGGTCATCACGATCCCCTCGTCCACGATGTCCGACGCGAGCTCGGGAGGCGTCACCTCGAGGGCGCGCAGGACCGCCTCGACGATCGCCTGGATCGGCTCCTGGATGGCGTCGCGGATCTCGGCGGACTCGATGCGCACCGTCTTCGGGATGCCGGAGACCAGGTCGCGCCCCTTCACCTCCATCGCGCGCTCCTCACCGTCCGGGTAGGCCGAGCCGATCTGGATCTTGATGCTCTCCGAGGTCGCCTCGCCGATGAGCAGGTTGAAGTTCTTGCGCACGAAGGCGGTGATCGCGTCGTCGAGCTCGTTGCCGCCCACGCGGATGGACGCGTCCGCGACGATACCCGAGAGGGCGATGACGCCGATCTCCGTCGTCCCCCCACCGATGTTGACGACCATGCTGCCGCGCGGCGTCACCACGGGGAGCCCCACGCCGATCGCCGCGGCCATGGGCTCGGAGATGAGATAGACCTCCTTGGCGCCCGCCGCGGCCGCCGCCGAGCGCACCGCCCGCCGCTCCATCTCCGTGATCCCGGACGGGACGCCGATGACGACGCGGGGACGCGTGCGGAAGAGCCCCTTGGGCAGGACCGATTGCAGGAAGTGGCGGAGCATCGTCTCGGCCATGTCCACGTCGGCGATGACGCCGTCGCGCATCGGCCGGATGGCCAGCGTACCCTCCGGCGTACGGCCCAGCATCCGCTTGGCCTCCAGCCCGATCGCGCGGACCTTACCGGTCCCCCGCTCCACCGCCACCACGGAGGGCTCGTTCAGCACGATGCCCTCACCCTTCACCTGGATCAGCGTGTTGGCGGTGCCCAGGTCGATTGCGATATCTGCCACGCCTGTACTTCCCGCAAGAGGAATCCGAGAGAGGCCGCTTCCGGATGCCGAAAGCGGCCGAAAACTAACGAGATAGCGCAGCGCTCCACAAGGAGCGCGGCGCCGTCACGCGACGAGGGCCGCGATCAGCCACGCAACCACGCCCCCGCCGAGCGTCACCCGCAGGTTGTCGTCGAGGGGCAGCGGGAGGAATTCCAGCGCCGCGGCCGTCAGCCCACCGGCGACCGCCGCAACGGTCGGAACGCCCGGGATCGCCAGCCCGACGGCCGCGCACACGGCGAGCATCGCGGCGGCACCCTCCCAGCTCTTCCCCCAGCGCGCGCGGTGCCGCCCCCAGCGCTTCCCCACCAGCGCCGCCGTCGCGTCGCCGAGCCCGGCATAGAGCATCGCCGCGACGGCGATCGGGCGCGGGAAGACGAGCACGGCGAGGAAATAGGCGAGTGCCAGGTACGTAGCGCCGGCGACGCCGTGGCGCTCGTGGGGCCGCAGCACCGTCCGGGTGCGCCGCAGGAAGCGGTACCGCACCCATCGGATCCGGCTGCGGCTCCACTCCACGCCCATCGCCACCGCGACCGCGACGCCGAGCAGCACCAGCGCGGGCACGCGCGGCAGTACCCACGCGAGCAGGGGCACAAGGACGGTGGCGACGTGGACGAGCTTCCGGTGGATCTCGCGGGTCAGCACCGACGTGGCGTGGTCACCGGGCGGCCGACCCGTACAGCCCCCGGTAGATGGCGATGTTGCGCGTGAGGATCCTGACGTAGTCCCGCGTCTCGTGATAGGGGATGCGCTCGGTGAAGAGCTCCGGATCGCGGTACTCCGGAAACGCCTTCCACTGGTCGACCCGGTGGGGGCCGGCGTTGTAGGCCGCGAAGACCGACGGCAGCGACCCGTCGTACTCGCGCATCTGGTCGGCGAGGAAGAGCGTGCCGAGGTGCACGTTGATCTCCGGCTGGTAGAGCAGCTCCGTCTCCCAGTGGTTGATCCCGACGGCGCCCGCGAGGTTCTCGCCGGTCTCGGGCATCACCTGCATGAGCCCGCGCGCGCCCACGCCCGAGGCGATCCGCGCCTTGAACGACGATTCCTGGCGGATGAGCGCGGCGACCAGGAAGGGATCGAGCTTCCGCTCGCGCGCTTCCGCCTCGATCATCGAGCGGTACGGGAAGGGATAGAGGATGCGCAGGACGCGGGGGTTGAGCCCGTCGCGGTCACGCAGCCGGTAGCCGATGTCGATGCCGCGCACGGTGTAGCCGCGCTCGTCGAGCGTCTCGGCGAGCGGGTAGAGGAGCGACGGGTCGTTGCCCGCGCGGCGGATGAGCGCGTCGATCTGCGCCTCGGCCTCGTCGTCCAGCCCGGCCTCGCGCAGGAGGTCGACGGGGCCCATCCACTCCTCCACGCGCGCCCGGGCGGCGGAGTCGGCGGGCGGGGCGGCCTTCATCGGCACGGGCCAGTACGGAACGTGGAGGCGCTCGCTCGCCACCAGCGCGTAGTAGGAGAGCGGCTCGCGGTCGCGGACGGCGCGGTAGAGCTCGTTCGCGCGCGCGGTGTCGCCGCCCGCGGCCTCCGAACGCCCCTCCCAGTAGGTGGACTCGAGCCAGCGCTGACCGGAGGGATACGAGGTGCGGTACTCCGCCCAGACCTTCGCCGCCCCGGCGTAGTCCTTCGCCACGAAGGCGAGGTCGCCCAGGCGCATCAGCGAGAGGCCGGCGCGGTCGGTGCCGGGGAAGTCGTCGGCGACCTCCCGGTAGATGCGCCGCGCGGTGGCGATCTCGCCGCGGTCGTGCTCGACGTCGGCGACGAAGAAGAGCCCCTCCGCGCCTACGTCGGTGCGCGGGAAGCGCCGGGCGACGCTCCGGAAGGTCTCCAGCGCGCGGTTGTGGTTGCCCTGGCGGTACTCCGCGCGGCCGATCCGGTAGAGCGCCGCGGCGGCGGTCGCGTCGTGCCCGCGGGTGAGCGGCCGGAGCGCCGTGATGGCGGCGCCGTAGTCGCCCGCCGCGAAGAGAACCCTGCCCAGTCGGTCGCGCACGCTCTGTCGCTCCGCGGCCGAGCCCGCGCCGCGGTCGAGCCACTCGCGGTAGTACTTCGCGGCGTTCCGGGAGGCGCCGTGGCGGGCGAGCACGTCGCCCACCTCGAGCATCTCCGCCGGCGAGAGGCGACCCAGCTTCGGCAGGAGTTCGGCCGCCTGGCGCGCCGCGGAGCTGCCGGGCGAAGCGGAGAGGGCGTCGGCAAGCTCCTGCCGGGCGCGCGCGGAATCGCCGAGCACCAGCGAGAGCTGGCCGGCGCGCAGCGAGATCGCCGCGCGGCTCGAGCCCGAGGTGGAGGCCCGGTAGGAGATGGCGAGCGCGTGGGCGGTCCCGGCGTCCCCCGCCTTCTCGTAGGCGGTCAGCATCGCGAGCCGGCCGCGCTGGTCGAGCCCCGCGCCGTCGTTCCCCGCCACCAGCCGCCGCACCGCCGCGGTGTCGCCGTGCGGCGCGAGCGCCTCAGCGGCGAGCACGTCCAGCCGCGACGCGATCTCCGGCACCTCGTCACGCACCTGCTTCAGCTGCGCCGCCCCCTCGTCCTCCCGCCCCAGGCGCATCAGCACCAGACCGCGCCGCAGCTCGGCGACGCGCCGCCGCTGCGGAGACTGCAGCACCGCCGGCAGCTTCAGGTAGTGGTCGTAGGCGTCGAGCGCGGCGGTGAGGTCGTCCCCGGCCTCCTGCGCCCGGCCCAGCCAGTACCAGCCCGCGCCGCCCTGGATGCTCCCGAGCCAGTCCTTCCCCTCCAGGTAGCCTCGCACCCGGTCCCATCCGCCCCACTCGCCCTCCGCCTGCGCCGCGAGCAGCACCGCTGCCGGCGAGGCGTTCGGCGTACGCTCCAGGTATCCGCGCATCGCCCGCGCGGCGCGCCACGCCTGCCCGCTGCGCAGGAACGCCGGCACCGAAGACGGAACGCCCGGCGGCACCACCACCGTGTCGCCGGACGCCGTACCCGTCGCTACCGCCCGGGCTCCCGTCACTTTCACCCCGCCGCGACTCGCCGCTCCCGTGACGAGCGCCGTCCCGACGATGACGACCGAGTAGAACACGAAGATCAGAATGCTCTGCCGCTGCATGCGCCTCCCCTGGTGAACGATCCGTGCCACGTCCTACACGACCGGGAGGACCGAGGTCCCGGGGCGCAGAACGTGAATGGGCGACCGGAGCTGCCGAGCGCGCAGGAGCCCCAGCACCGCGCCTCACCCGTTCACCCCGCCCCCCGCGCCGAGCGGCACCTTGATGCACGCGGCGAAGTGCCCGCCGCCCTTGTCGGCGAGCGGGGGGAGGATGCGGGCGCAGTCGGCGTCCTTGAGCGGGTTCTGGCAGCGCGGGTGGAAGGGGCAGCCGCTGGGCGGGTTGGCCGGGGAGGGCACGTCGCCGTGCAGCACGATCCGCTCGCGCTTGCGCCGCGGGTCCGCCACCGGAACGGCGGAGAGGAGCGCCTGGGTATACGGCATCAGCGGGTTGCGGTACAGCTCCTCGGCGTCGGCGATCTCGACGATGCGCCCCAGGTACATCACCGCCACGCGGTCGCTGATGTGCTCCACCACCGAGAGGTCGTGGGCGATGAAGAGGTAGGTGAGACCGAGCTCGTTCTGCAGGTCCTGCAGGAGGTTGATGACCTGCGCCTGGACGGAGACGTCGAGCGCGGAGACGGGCTCGTCGCAGATGATGAGGTCGGGTTCGACCGCGAGCGCCCGCGCGATCCCGATGCGCTGGCGCTGGCCGCCGGAGAACTCGTGCGGGTAGCGGACCGCCGCCTCGGGCCGCAGCCCGACGACGCGCAGGAGCTCGGCCACGCGCCGGTCCGCCGCCGCGCCGCGCGCGAGCCCGTGGACGCGCAGTACCTCGCGCAGGATGTCGCCCACGGTCATCCTCGGGTTGAGCGAGGAGAACGGGTCCTGGAAGACGTACTGCGCGCGACGGCGGAAGTGGCGCAGGCCCTCGCCGCTCATGGCCGCCACGTCGCGGCCGTCGAAGACGGCGCTGCCGGCGGTGGGCTCCTCCATGCGCAGGATCGTGCGGCCCGTCGTCGTCTTGCCGCACCCGGACTCGCCCACCAGCCCGAGAGTCTCGCCCTTGCGGAGGAAGAACGAGACGCCGTTCACCGCCTTGATATCGCCGACGTGCCGGTTGAGGATCCCCTTGTGGATGGGGAAGTACTTCTTGAGCTGTCGCACGACGAGGAGCGCGTCCGACGGCGGCTCCACGTCGTCGGGGGTGAGGCCCCGCAGGTCGCTGTCGCCCTTCGCGGGCGGGAGCTCCTCGCGCTCCGGAGAGGGGCCCTTCCGGTCGACGCCGACGAGCGTGCCGTCGCCCACCGCCTCGGTGCCCCGCGGGGTGCGCCGCGCCATCAGCTCACCTCCCCCTGGACGGAGCCGCCGGTGGCGTCGCCGCTCACGTCGGGTGGCCCGGCAACCGGCGCCGCCGCACCGGTGCCGGTCTCGTCGCCGTAGGGGGTGAAGCCGCCGCCCGCGCGGAGCACCTCCTCGCGCCGCTCGGGGTGGTCGGCGAGCCAGCACTTGCTCCGGCGCCCGGGTCCGAGGTCGAAGACGGGCGGCTCCTTCTGCTCGCAGAGCTCCCAACCGTACGGACAGCGCGCGCGGAAGCGGCAGCCATGCGGCCAGTCGGTGGGGCTGGGCACCACGCCGGGGATCACCGCCAGGCGCTCCTCGCGGTGCCCGAGCCGCGGCACGGAGCGCAGCAGCCCCTCGGTGTACGGGTTCTGCGGGTCGTGGAAGACCTCGTCGACCGAGCCCTCCTCGAAGACCTGCCCCGCGTACATCACGATCACCCGGTCGCACGTCTCCGCCACGACGCCCAGGTCGTGCGTGATGAGGATGATCGACATTCCCATCTCCTCCTGGAGCCGGTTCAGCAGCTCCAGGATCTGCGCCTGGATGGTGACGTCGAGCGCGGTCGTCGGCTCGTCGGCGATGAGGAGCTTGGGGTCGCAGGCGAGCGCCACGGCGATCATCACCCGCTGCCGCATCCCGCCCGAGAGCTGGTGCGGGTACTCGTCGATCCGCTTCTCCGGGATCGGGATGCCCACCAGCCGCAACATCTCGATCGCCCGCTCGCGCGCGGCGTGCCGGTCGAGCCCCTGGTGCAGCCGCAGCGACTCCTCGATCTGGTCGCCCACCTTGAAGACCGGATTGAGCGAGGTCATCGGCTCCTGGAAGATCATCGCGATCTCGTTGCCGCGGATCTGTCGCATGCGCGCCTCGTCCGCGGCCGCCAGGTCCTCCACGTGCCCGTCGACGCGGAAGCGGATCGTCGAGCCCGGCTCGATCCGGCCCGGCGGCTCCGGGATGAGCCGCATCACCGAGAGCGACGTCACCGACTTCCCGCTCCCCGATTCGCCCACGATCCCCAGCGTCTCGCCCGCGTCCACGTGGAAGGAGACGCCGTCGACCGCCCGGGCCACGCCGGCGTCGGTGTGGAAGTAGGTGCGGAGGTCCTGGACTTCGAGCAGTGGTTCCGGCATAAGCTATCGGCTATCGGCTATCAGCTATCAGCCCGGCCACCGATAGCCGATAGCCGATAGCCGATAGCTACGGTTCACATCCTCAACTTCGGGTCCATCGCGTCCCGCAGCCCGTCGCCCAGCAGGTTGAAGGCGACGACGGTGAGGACGATGGCGAGGCCGGGGAAGGTGGCGATCCACCAGGCGGTGATGAGCGCGTCGCGCCCGTCGGAGATCATGTTGCCCCAGCTCGGCGTGGGCGGCTGCACGCCGAGGCCGAGGAAGGAGAGCGCGGCCTCCGTCAGGATGGTGTCGCCGATGCCCAGCGTGGTGTAGACGATCACCGGTGCCAGCGTGTTCGGGATGATGTGGCGGAAGATGATGCGCAGGTCGCTCATCCCGAGGACGCGCGCCGCCTGGACGAACTCCCTCTCGCGCAGCGCCAGCACCTCGCCGCGCACGATGCGCGCGATCGCCATCCAGCCGGTGAAGCCCAGCACGAGCACGACGAGCCAGATCGAGGGCTCGAAGAGGGCGATGACGACGATCAGCAGCACGAGGCGCGGGAAGGAGAGCATCATGTCGGTGAAGCGCATCAGCACGGCGTCGGTCCACCTGCCGAAGTAGCCGGCGAGTGCGCCCAGGATCGTCCCGATGCTCACCCCGATCGCCATCGCCACGAAGCCGATGGTGAGCGAGATGCGCGCGCCGTAGAGGACGCGCGAGAAGATGTCGCGGCCGAATTTGTCGGTCCCCATCAGGTGCGCGGCCGAGGGCGGCAGGTAGCGCGCGAGGATGATGTCGCCCTGGGCGATGGGGTCGTAGGGCGAGATCAGCGGCGTGACGAGCGTGATCACGTAGAGCAGCAGCATGATGACGAGCCCCGCCATCGCCAGCCGGTTGCGCCGGAACTGCTTCGCCGCGATCGCCCACTGCGAGTCGCCGTGCAGGCGCTTCGGCCGCCGGGAGCGGACGGCGAGGTCGTAGATCGCCCACGCCCAGATCACCAGCAGCAGCACGCCGATCGTGGCGACCGCCACCACCCCGTCGACGGGCGTGCGCCGCGACGAGAAGACCGCCTCGATCCGCCCCCAGGTCAGGTAGAGCAGCCCGAGCAGCACACCCCACGAGACGAGCAGCGACGCCCCGACCGCCCACGCCCCGCGCAGCAGGTGCCCGCTCCCGGGCAGTACCACCGAGAGCAGGATCTCGAGCGCGCTCGCGGGGCGCCGCCCCGGCTCCACGGCGAGCGCGCCGCGCGCCTGCGTCGCCTCGTCCGAGACGGGCTCGGGCGGGTTGCCGATGGGACCTGCTGGGGTTCGGACCATGGAAGCTATCAGCTATCAGCTATCAGCTATCAGCTACGGCTGTCGTTCCTGATAGCCGATAGCTGATAGCTGCGTGTCGTTTCTCATTCCGCCCGGATCCTCGGGTCCACCACCGCGTAGAGCACGTCGGCGAGGAGGTTCCCGATCACCACCATCGCCGCGGCGACGAAGCTGGTGGCCATCACCAGCGGGTAATCGCGCTGGAAGATCGCGTCCACGATCAGGCGGCCCATGCCGGGCCAGGCGAAGATCGTCTCCACCAGCACCGAGCCCGAGAGCAGGACGGGCAGGTAGAGCCCCAGCAGGGTGATGATGGGGATGAGCGCGTTGCGCAGCGCGTGCTTGAAGACGACGGCCCTCTCGGAGAGCCCCTTCGCTCGGGCGGTGCGGATGTAGTCCTGGTGGATGACCTCGAGCATGGAGCCGCGCATGTAGCGCGCGACCCCCGCGGCGTTGCCGATCCCCAGCGCGATCACCGGCAGCAGCAGGTGCAGGAACCGGTCACCGATCTGCTGGCCCAGCGGCATGAACTCGTAGCCCACGCTCGTCATCTGCGACGCGGGCAGCGAGAAGGCCCAGCCCCACTCGCTCGCCTTCAGGCTGAAGATCAGGATCAGCATGAGGGCGAGCCAGAAGGACGGCATCGAGTAGAAGAAGAGCGCCAGGAAGGTCAGCACGTTGTCCGCGACGGAATACTGTCGCACCGCCTGCAGGATGCCGATCAGCATGCCGAGCACGAAGATGATCACCAGGGCCACCAGCATCAGCTGGACGGTGTTCCAGAGGGTGATCGGCAGGATCTCGGAGATGGGGCGCATCTGCCCGAAGGAGTAGCCGAAGTGACCCGTCAGGAAGGCCACGAGCCACTTGTAGTACTGGACGTGCAGCGGCTGGTCGAGCCCGAGATTGTGCCGCATCTGGGCGATGATCTCCGGCGAGACGTTCGGGTTCAGGAAGCGCGCGGTCGGGTCGCCGGGAGCGAGGTGGACGACGAAGAAGATGAGGGTGAGAATGCCGAGGAGCAGCGGGATCGCCCCGAGCAGCCGTCGCAGCAGGTAGCTGAGCACTCGTGCGTCTCTGGGTTCGGCGTGAAAGGCCGGAGAATACGGCCGCGCGGCCGCCCCCGCGCGGGGAGGCGGCCGCAAACGTCAGGCCAGAAAGGAAGTTACTGCGCGGAATCGGGCTTCGCCACCGACGGCACGACCCCGCGCTGCCGGCTCTTCGGGATCCACCACTCCCAGGTGTTCTGGTAGGGGCCGTAGGTATCGACCTTCGTGCCCCGGAGCCGGTCGCGCACGGGGTCGATCGTGTCGAGGTAGTAGAGCCACGAGTAGGGGTGATCCCGCGCGACCTGCGCGGCGGCCCGCTGCCAGTACGGCCGCGCCGCCGCCTCGGTCGGCTGCTCGAGCGCCTGCGCGAAGAGCGAGTCCACCCGCGGGTTGCTGTACCCCGTCAGGTTCAGCGGCGACCCGGTCCCGTAGAGCCCCGTGATCTGGTCGGGCGTCAGCCCGACGTTCCAGCCGCCCAGCGCCGCCTGGTAGTTCTGCTGCATCAGGTTGGCGATCATGGTGTTGAACTCGAGCTGCTGGAGCTCGACGTCGACCCCGATCCGCTTCCACTGCTGCTGCAGGATGACCGCGGCGTCGGCGCGGCGCGCGTTCCCGGAATTGGTCACCAGGGTGAAGTGGAAGGGCTTCCCACCCTTGTCCAGCACCCCGTCGCCGTCCGTGTCCTTCCACCCCTTGCTCGCCAGGATCTGCTTCGCCTTCTCCGGGTCGAACCGCACCGGCGGCATCAGGCTCGGATCGTAGAGCTTGAAGATGGGGGGATAGGGCCCGCTCGCGGGCACGGCGTAGTCCTGGAGCTGGAGGGATCCGATCAGCTGCTTCGTGTCGATGGCGAGCGTGAGCGCCTGGCGGATCTCGGGGTCGGCGAAGGGCGCGAAGCCCTTGGGGCTGTAGGAGACGTAGTCGTACGCGCGCTTCTGCTCCTTCTCCATCCGGATCCCGCCCGCCGCCTCGAGCGCGGGGATCTGGTCGGTCGTGACGCCGCGGACCATGTCCACGTTCCCGGTCCGCAGCTCGACGATGCGCGTGGTCGGTTCCCCGATGATGCGGAAGACGAGCTGGGAGAGGTGCGGCTTGGGCGAGAAATACGGGTTGTGGACGAGAACGACGCGCTGGCCCTTCGCCCATTCGCCGATCATCCACGGGCCGCTGACCACCAGGCGGCCGCCGCCGGGGTTCAGGATCGCCGGGTGGCTGCGGAGTTGCGCGGGGGCCGTGCCTCCGAAGAGGTGCTCGGGCATGGGGTCGAGCGAGGCGTGCGAGAGCATCTGCGGGTCGCGGCGCTTGAAGTAGAACGTCACCGTCGAGTCGTTCTGCGCCACCACCGAGTCCAGCTGCTCCACGTAATCCTGACGCGGCGAAGCCACGGCGGGATTCTTCACCAGATCGTAAGTGAAGACCACGTCGCGCGCGGTGAGCGGCTTCCCGTCGGACCACTTCACGTCCGAGCGCATGTGGAAGCGCAGCGCGGCCGAGTCGGGGCCGACGTACTCGTACGAGCGCGCGATCGCCATGGGGTTCTCGTCCGCCGTCTCGAAGACCAGCTCACCGTCCTTCCAGGCGCCGCGCAGCAGGCCCATGTTGAGGACGTCCTGCGAGAGGTCACCGTCGAGCGCGGTGTTGAAGAGCGCCGTCACGGGCTGGTTGATGTCCGCGCCCTCCGCCACCACGGCCACGCCGCCGTCCTCCGGGGTGGCGCCCGCCTCGACCGCGCCGTTGCCCCGCCGCTCGCGGCCGCAGCCGGCCGCCAGGATCAGGATAGCCGTCAGCGCCAGGCGTGCCCTGCGCGGATGCATCGTCTTCATCGCTTCGTCAGTGGGTCGTGGGTGCGTTGCGGCGCGCGCTCGGGAGGATCCACCAGTCCTTGATCCCCACGAAGTCGCCGCGGGCGTCGGGATGCACGTTGCGAAGGCGGTCGCGCACGCCCTCGATCCGCTCCTGGAAGTATAGGATGGTGTAGGGCTGGTCTTGAGCGATCTGACGCTGGTACGCGTCCCACAGCGGCTTCGCCTGCGCGCGGTCCACGATCTTCGGAAGGGTGTCGAGGAGCACCTCCGTCTTCGGGTTGCAGTAGCCCACCCACTGGAAGGGCTCGTCGACCTTGTCGCACGAGAAGATGTCCGTGTCGTCGATGTGGAACTCCGTGACCCAGCCGACGAGCGCGGCGTCGTAATCGCGGTGCTTG
>DASSTO010000181.1:0-8117 GCA_035707865.1 Longimicrobiaceae bacterium
AGATGCCGAACAGCGAGCCGACGGAGATGTCGATCTCGCCCGTCAGGATCACCACCGTCATCCCGACGGCGATGAGCAGCTCCGGCGCGCTGTTCAGCGCCAGGTCGCGCAGGTTGCCCGCGTCGAAGAACGACGGCGCCGCGATCGCCACCGCGACGAGCAGCGCGGCGTACGCGATCGCGGGCGGCAGCTCCCGCTTGTAACGGCTCAGGGTCATCTACCTACGAAGTGCCAGGTGCCAAGTGCCAGGTAACGTGAAGCAGAGTCGTCACTTCCCGCGCGGGCGGGAATCCATTCCCTTCGGACTCGCCCGGCCTACTGGATTCCCGCCCGGATCCCGGATCCCGGATCCCGGATCCTGGATCCTGCCCCCCTGTCCCAGCGCCCACGCGAGGATCTCCTCCTGCGTCGCCTCCTCGCGGTCGAGCACCCGCACCACGCGGCCGCCGCGCATCACGGCGATGCGGTCGCTCATCCCCAGGATCTCGGGCAGCTCGGAGGAGATCATCAGGATCGCCATGCCCCCCGCGGCGAGGTCGCTCATCAGGGAGTGGATCTCCGCCTTCGCCCCCACGTCGATCCCCTGCGTGGGCTCGTCGAGGATGAGCACCTTCGGGCGGGTGGCGAGCCACCGGCTGAGCGCCACCTTCTGCTGGTTGCCTCCCGAGAGCGCGGAGACGGGGGTGTGGATCGAGGGCGTCTTCACCCCGAGCCGCCGCGCGTACTCCGCGGCCTCCTCCCGCTCGCGGTCGAACTGCAGCGCGCCGAAGCGCGTGAAGCGGTCGAGCGCGGCGAGGGTCACGTTCGCGCAGACGGGCATCTCCAGCACGACGCCGTGCCGGCGGCGGTCCTCCGGGACGTAGGCGATCCCGAGCGAGATCGCCCGCGCGGGCGTATCCACGCGCGCCGGCTCCCCGTGCAGGCGGATCTCCCCGGCGTCGGCGGGGGTCAGCCCGAAGACCGTGCCGGCCAGCTCCGTCCGCCCCGCGCCCACCAGCCCGGCCAGGCCGACGATCTCGCCGGCGCGCACGGTGAGCGTCACGTCCTGCACGCCCGCGGCGGCGCAGCCGACGCCGTGCAGCTCGAGAACCGGCTCGCCCGGCGAGACGTCGCGCTTGGGGAAGACGGCCGAGAGCGCCCGGCCCACCATCATCCGGATGAGCTCCGCGCGGTCGACCTCGGCCATCGGCTTCGTGTCGATCGTGCGTCCGTCCCGGAAGACCGTGACGCGATCGGCGATCGTGGGCAGCTCCTCCAGCCGGTGCGAGATGTAGATCATTCCCACCCCGCGCTCGCGCAGCTGCCGGAGGACGCGGAAGAGGTTCTGCGTGTCCTCCTCGGAGAGCGAGGCGGTGGGCTCGTCGAGGATGAGCATCCGCGCGTCGGCGCCGACCGCGCGCGCGATCTCCACGAGCTGCTGCTGCGGCATGCTGAGATCGCCCGCCTCGGCGTCGGGATCGATCTGCGCGCCGATGCGGGAGAGGAGGTCCTCGGCGCGTCGGCGGCGCGCCCGCCAGTTCACGCGGCTCCACGAGCCGCCCGCCTCCAGCCCCACGGCGAGGTTCTCGGCGACGGTGAGGTCGGGGAAGAGCGCAGGCTGCTGGTAGATGGCCGCGATCCCCAGCGCCCTCGCCGCGCGCGGCGAGTTCTGCGTGATCGGCCGCCCCTCCAGGCTCAGCTCCCCCGCGTCGGGCTCCACCGCGCCGGTGACGATCTTGATGAAGGTGGACTTGCCCGCGCCGTTCTCCCCGACGATGGCGTGCACCTCGCCCGCGCGCAGCTCGAACGACGCGTCGTCCAGCGCCTGCACGCCGGCGTACGCCTTCGAGACGCCTGTGGCTCGGAAGAGTGGAGTGCTGGGCATCGGCGGCTCCTTGAGGGAGGCGGGTGCGAACGGAAGTGCTGAGTGCGAAAGTGCGAGAGTGCTTCGCGAGAACACCACCTACCCGACGACGACGATCTGCAGCGTGCGCGGCCCGTGCACGCCCTCGACACGGTTGAGCTCGATGTCGGAGGTCGCGGACGGGCCGGAAACGAAGGTGACGGGGCGGCGCTCCTCCGCGCCCGGGCCGGCCAGGCGCTCGATCGCCTCCGGTACCAGGCCGACGATCTGCCCGGCATCGACGACGCAGAGGTGGTAGTCGGGCAGGAGCGTGAGGGCCCTGCGCCCCTGCGCCGCTCCCCCGTCGAGCACCACCGTGCCGGTCTGCGCGATGGCGAGCGCGCACCCGGTGAGCACGCCGTCGCTGGCGTCGAGCTCGGCGTGGGAGAGCCCGCCGTCGCGGTCGACGAGGAGCTCGACCCCCGCCGGCAGCCAGTCGGCGGGGAGGTCGGAGGGGACGGCGAGCCGGCGCACGCCGCGCCGGCGCAGCGCGTCGGCGATGGCCTCGCCCTCGGCGCCCCGCGGCACGCGCCGCACCTCGGCCCGGTAGTCCGCCGCCCGCTCGATGAAGAGCGCGACGTGAGCCTCGTGCGGCTCGCCGTCCGAGCGCCGGTACGCCGGCATCCCGTCGTCGACGGGGCGCGGGGGAGCGGCGGCGAGCGCGGCGCGGACCCGCCCGAGGACCTCCTCGCGGGCGGAGCTCACGCGCGCTTCCTCCACCAGTCGCGGAAGCTCTGCGACGGCACGGCCCGCAGGTCGCGCGCGGCGGTCCAGCCCGAGAGCGCGCCCGGCAGCCGCTCGATCCAGCCGTCGCGGACCAGCGGCCGCTGCGCCTGGCGCGCGACCCGCTGCGCTCGCTCGTACCTCGCCCGGCTCGAGAAGGTCCTTCCCAGCGCCGCCATCCCCAGCGATTCGCCGCCGAAGCGCCCGCGCAGCCCCGAGCGCCCGGCCCGCACCGCCTTGCCCCGCAGGTGCACCAGCACGGTGGGGATGTCGATCTTCACCGGGCACGCCTCGTAACACGCCCCGCACAGGCTCGAGGCGAAGGGCAGGGAAGGCGCGTGCTCGATGCCCACGAGCTGCGGGGTGAGGATCGCCCCGATCGGGCCCGGATACACCGACTGGTACGCGTGCCCCCCGGCGCGCTCGTAGACGGGGCAGACGTTCAGGCACGCGCTGCAGCGGATGCAGCGCAGCGCCTGCCGCCCCACGGCGTCCTCCAGCACCCGCGTGCGCCCGTTGTCCAGCAGCACGAGGTGGAACTCCTGCGGCCCGTCGCCGGGCGTCACCCCCGTCCAGAGGCTGGTGTAGGGGTTCATCCGCTCGCCCGTGGAGGAGCGCGGTAGGAGCTGCAGGAGCACCTCGAAGTCCGCCCACTCGGGGATGATCTTCTCGATCCCCATCACCGTCACGAGCAGGCGCGGCAGCGTGAGGCACATGCGGCCGTTGCCCTCGGACTCCACCACGCAGACGGTGCCGGTGGCGGCGACGGCGAAGTTGGCGCCGCTCACCGCCATCTCGGCGCGCAGGAAGCGCTCGCGGAGGTAGCGGCGCGCGGCCTCGGCGAGCGCCGCCGGATCGTCGGTGAGCTCCCGGACGCCGAGCTTGCGGCGGAAGAGCTCCCGGATCTCCGCGCGGTTCTTGTGGATGGCCGGAACCAGGATGTGCGACGGGGTGTCGCCGGCGAGCTGGACGATCAGCTCCGCCAGGTCCGTCTCCACCGGCTCGATCCCCACCCGCTCCAGCGACTCGTTGAGCCGGATCTCCTCGGTGGTGATCGACTTCACCTTCACCACCTCGCGCACGCCGTGCCGCTGCGCGATTCCCGTGACGATGCCGTTCGCCTCCGCCGCGTCGCGCGCCCAGTGCACGGCGCCGCCCGCCCGGGTGACGGCGTCCTCCAGGCGGAGGAGCTGCTCGTCCAGGCGATGGAGGGCGCGGTCCTTGATCCGGGCGCCCGCGTCGCGAAGCTCCGCCCAGTCGGGCAGCTCGGAGACGACCGCGTGGCGCTTGGCCCGGATGGTGGTGGTGGCCTTGCCGAGGTTGCGGCGCAGCTGCGTGTCGCGCAGCGCCTCGCGCGCGGCCTCGGGGAAGGGGACGCGGGGCGTGAGCGAGGCCGTGTCGCTCATGGCGCGGGCTCCTCCTCCGTGCTGGCGAGGATCTCCGCGAGGTGCACCGTCCGCACCCCGGCGCGCGAGCGGTGCAGCCCGCCGCCGATGTGCATCAGGCACGAGTTGTCGCCCGCCGTGCAGACCTCGGCGCGCGTGTCGAGGACGTGGCGCATCTTGTCGCTCAGCATGGCGATCGAGGTGTCCGCGTTCTTCACCGCGAAGGTGCCGCCGAAGCCGCAGCACTCCTCGGCGGCGGGCAGCTCGACGAGGTCGATGCCGCGCACGGCGCGCAGCAGGCGCAGCGGCGCGTCACCCACCTTCAGCACTCGCAGCGAGTGGCAGGTGGGGTGATAGGTGACCCGGTGAGGGTAGTACGCGCCCACGTCCTCCACCCCGAGCCGTTTCACCAGGAACTCCGAGAGCTCGTGGACGCGCGGGGCGAGCTCGCGGACCCGCTCCGCGAGCCGCGCGTCGCCGCTCTCCTCCGCCAGCGCCGGGTAGCCGTCGCGCACCAGCCCCACGCACGAGCCCGAGGGCGCGACGACCGCATCCGCGCCCTCGAAGACCCGCACGAAGCGCCGGGCGAGCGCGAGCGACTCGTCCCGGTACCCGCTGTTGAAGTGCATCTGCCCGCAACACGTCTGCTCCTCGGGAAACTCCACCTCGTGGCCGAGTCGCTCGAGGAGCCGCACCGTGGCGCGCCCCGTCTCGGGGAAGAGCGTGTCGTTGAAACAGGTGATGAAGAGAGAGACTCTCAATGATCCTTCACCGCAGGAATGCCTCCGAAAGACCCCCGTCCACGTTGACGATCTGCCCCGTGGTCCGCGAGAAGGTGTCGGTGACGAAGGCGGTGATCGCCTTCACCTGGTCGTCGAGCGAGATCGGCTGGCCGGTGAGCGTGCGGCCGGCGTAGAAGCCCGCGAGCCGCTCGCGCAGCGCCTCGGTCTCCTCCTCGGCGTCGTGCCCGAGGCCGTACTTCGCCAGCGAGGCGATCACGCGCTCGCGCGGGAACATCGACGAGCCCTCGACGACCGTGGCCGGCGCGACGCCGTTCACCCGCACGAGCGGAGCGTAGCTCACCGCCAGCTCGCGGACGAGGTGGTTCGCCGCGGACTTGCTGGTGTCGTAGGCCAGCGAGCCCGACTTCGGCACCACCGCGTTGACGCTCGTGGTGATCACCAGGCTGCCGGTGAGACCCTGGGCCTTCCAGACGCGCCACGCCTCGTCGGCCGCCAGGAAGGGGCCGGTGACGTTGACGGCGAACGCCCGCGACCATTCCGTGTCGGGGACCGCGCCGCGCGCGTCGGGCGTCGGGTAGTAGCCCGCGGTGATCACGAGGTGGTCGAGCCCGCCGTAGGCGAGGATCGTCTGCTCGAGGGCGCGGCGGACCGAGGCGCGGTCGGTCGCGTCCGCGCCGAGGCCGATGATCTGCCCCGCGCCCGAGATGCCGGTGCCCGCCACCCCGATTCCCATCCCGATCCGGGCCATCGTGTCGTCGGCGACGGCCTTCGCGCTCGCGGCGTCGAGGTCGATCGCCGCCACCGTGGCGCCCAGGGAGACGAGCCGGGCCACCAGCGCGCGGCCGATGCCGCTCCCGGCGCCCACGACGGCGACGATCTGCCGGTCGAGCGCCTTCTCGGGCGGCATCCGCTTGAGCTTCGCCTCCTCGAGGAGCCAGTACTCGATGTCGAAGGCCTCCTGCCGGTCGAGCGCGGTGTAGCGGCTCACCCGCTCCGCGCCCTCCATCACCCCGATCGCCGCGGTGTAGAACTCCGCCGTCACCCGGCTCTCGGACTTCGACTTGCCCCACGCGATCATGCCCACGCCGGGGATGAGGATCACGCTCGGGGAGGAGATGCGCAAGGCGGGCGAATCGGGGTGCCGGTGGACCCGGTAGTACTCGGCGTAGTCCGCGCGGTAGCGCTCCAGGCCCTCACCGAGCGAGGCCTTCAGGCCCTCCACGTCGCCGCGCGCGGGGTCCCAGTCCACGTAGAGCGGCTTGATCTTTGTGCGCAGGAAGTGGTCGGGGCAGCTCGTCCCCAGCTCGGCGAGCCGCGGGGCGTCCTTCGAGTTCACGAAGGCCAGCACCTCGTCGCGCGTCTCGACGGTCGCGATCAGGCGAGCCTCCGCGCTCACCCGCCCGCGCAGCCACGGCAGGAGCTCGACGAGCACGCCGCGGCGCCGCTCCTCGGGCAGCGACGCGACGCGCTCGCCCCCGAAGGCCGGCTTCCCGTCCCGCCGCTTCTCCAGGAAGTCGTGCGCGCGGCGGACGAGGTCGAGCGTGAGCTCGTAGCACTCCCGGTCGTCGTCGGCCCAGTTGATGAGGCCGTGGCCGCCCAGGATGACGCCCCGTGCCCGCGGGTGGTCGCGGCAGATCCGCTCGAGCTCGAGGCCCAGCTCGAAGCCGGGGCGCTGCCAGTCCGTCCAGACGACTTCGTCACCGTAGACGGCCCGCGTGAGCGCCTCGCCGTCCGCGGCCGTCGCGAGCGCGATCACCGCCACGGGGTGCATGTGGTCGATGTGCGCGTGCGGGATGAAGGCGTGCAGCGGCGTGTCGATGCTCGGCGCGCTGGGGTTCCGCCCGAAGGCCGTGTGCGCGTACATCGCCACCATCGCATCCTCGGCGGGCGTCTTCGGCCCGCGCTCCGCCTCGGGCGAGCGGGCGTAGACCCGCTTCAGGGCCTCCAGCTGGTCGAGGTAGAGGGAAGCGAAGTTGGCGCGGGTAGCCGTGCGCAGGTCCCCGCCCGAGCCCTTCACCCAGAGCACCTGCACGGGCTCACCGGTGAGCGGGTCCACGTCCATGAGCTTGGACGAGGTGTTGCCGCCGCCCGTGTTGGTGATGCGCGCGTCGGCGCCGAGGAGGTTCGAGCGGTAGACGAGACGCTCGACCGGGTCGAGGCGCTCGGCGACCGCATCGTCCCAGCGGCTACGCAGGTAATCGGGGCTGGACGAATCGCTCCGTGCGCTTCGGGCGGAAGTAGTGCCGGCAGGTAGCATCGTCGTATGCTCTCTCTAGGTCAGTCGATCGGAAGCGCCGTCATCTGTTCAGGCGCGGATTGGCCGGGAATGTACTCGAACAAACGTGAACTTCTTCGGGCGACCTCGCGGAGCGGTACTCCGGCGGGCAGGTCGCCCAGGGTGCGGGCCTGCACGAGGAGGTTGCCGAGCGCGCTCGCCTCCTCCGGGCCGGCCACCACGCGACGCCCGCACGCGTCCGCGGTGAGCTGGTTCAGCAGGTGGTTGCGCGCTCCGCCGCCGACCACGTGCACGAGCTCCGCGCGCACCCCGGTCAGCGTCTCCAGCTCCGCGAGCGTCGCTCGGTAGCTCTCGGCGAGGCTCTCGAGCACGAGGCGCACGAGGGCGCCTCGGCTGCCCGGCGGCGCGAAGCCGGCGGCGCGGCAGGCGGCTTCCAGCCGCGAGACCATGCCGCCGCGCTCGGCGAAGCCGGGGGCGTTCAGGTCGAGGGTGCGCCCCGCGGACGGCGCCTCGGCCGCCGCGCTCATCAGCTCGGAGTAGGCGGGCCGCTCTCCGGCCTCGGCCCACTCCCGGATGCACTCCTCGAGCACCCACATGCCGGTGCGGTTCTTCAGGAACCGGACGGTCCCGTCCAGGCCCGCCTCGTTCGTGAAGCCCGCCGCCCGCGCGGCGGGGCTCAGCACGGGTGCCGTCAGCTCCGCGCCGACGAGCGACCACGTGCCCGAGCAGACGTACGCCCAGGCCCCCTCGCCCGCGGCGGGGACGGCGACCACCGCCGCCGCCGTGTCGTGCGAGCAGGAGGCGACCACCTGCGGCGCGTGCCGGGCGCCCGGCGGTAGCGCCGCGGGCAGCACCGGGCCCAGCACCGTGCCGGGCGCGACGATCCGGGGCCAGCGCGCCGGCTCGTCGCCCGTGGCGCGGATCACCTCGTCCGCCCAGCCGCCCGTGCGCGCGTCCATCAGCTGCGTCGTGCTCGCCATCGTGCGCTCGGCGACGGCCTCACCGCTCAGGCGGTACAGGAAGTAGTCGGCGATGAGCAGGCGCGTGGCCGTCCGCGCGGCGACGCCCGGCTCGTCGTCGACCTCCGCGATGAGCTGAGGGAGGGTGTTGAGCTCCAGGAACTGGATCCCCGTGCGGTCGTAGAGCGC
>DASSTO010000182.1:0-23947 GCA_035707865.1 Longimicrobiaceae bacterium
GGACCACGTCGCGCCGGGGACCCCGGGGTGGCCGGTGCCGCTCCGGGCGATCCAGCCGTTGCGCTCGAAGGCCGCGGTGTCCGGGTAGGAGAAGTCGTCGAAGAAGAGTTGCGGCTCCGTCGAGCCGCTCGGTACGGGCGCCGGTGCGGGCGCTTTGGCACTGCAGCCGGCCAGCAGCAGCCCAAGCAGCGGCCACGCGGCGGTACGGGTGAATCGCACGGCGAGTTCGGGCATCTCTGACCAGTCCTGTTGTGAGGAGAATACGTGGGGAGGAGTGACGTCCCGCTATGCCCGCGTGGACTTCAGGTGATCGGAGAGGCGGAGGCTCAGCGCCACGAGGGTGAGCGTCGGGTTCACGCAGCCCGCGGTGGGGTAGACGGCGGCGCCGGCGACGTAGAGGTTCGCGAGGCCGTGGACGCGGCAGTCGGGGTCCACCACGCCCCGCCTGGGGTCGGGATGCATGCGCGTGGTGCCCATGTGGTGCCAACCGCCGCCCAGGAAGCCGGGCCAGGCGCTGTCGATGGATTCGAGCACCCAGTCGCGCATGCGCAGACGGCCGACGCCCGAGCGCCCCATCTCCCGCCCCAGCACCTCGTAGAAGGAGCGGAAGGAGCGGCGGTCCAGCTCGGTGAGGCGCCAGTCCAGGCGGGCGCGCGGCATCCCGAGCGCGTCGCGCTCGGGGCTGAGCGTCACGCGCGAGTCCGGGTTCGGCGCCTGTTCCTGCCGGGTGAGCAGGTGGAAGGTGCGTCTCGCATCGGGCGGCCGCGGAGCGCGATCGGGCGCGGCTCCGGGTCCGCCGGCCCGCATCGTCTCGACGGCCTTCGGGGGCATCGCCTGGAAGGTGCTCTCCCCGGGCTGGTCGAGCGAGCCCGGCTCGAGAGAGACGGTGGCGTTCAGGATGCGGCGCGCCTTCTGCTCCCCGGCGGAGAGCGCGATCTCCCCGCGCGCTTTCGTCTTCCCGAACTCGTAGGCGTACATCCGGGTGCTCGGCATCGGAACGGCCGTCGTGGCGAGGTAGCCGCTGGGCATCTCCAGGTGCTCCATGAAGTAGCGGCCCACGAGGTCGTGCGCGTTCCCGAGACCGTTCGTCGCCCGGCGGTTCGAGGCGAGGAGGAGACGCGCGTTCTGGATCGTGGAGCAGGCGAGAACGTAGCGGCGCGCCCGCACCCGGTACTCCTTCCCCTCGAAGGTCCGTACGCGCAGCCCCTCGACGGCGCGCAGGCCCTCGCTCGCCTCGACCTCGCAGACGTTGGCGTGCGTGTATAGGTGGACGTTCGGGGCGCCCACGATCGCCCCGCGGTACTGCGTCCCGTAGCGCGCCGGCGGGCTGAACTGCCACATCTTCGTCCAGGCGACGCGGGGGTCGAGAGGGAAGGGGACGAGCGCGGGGTCCCGCCGCTGCCACGCCGCTGCCAGCCACTCGTTCGGCCCCAGGTCCAGCACCTTCTGCGCGCGCACGTAGAAGGGGTCCAGCTCGGCGCGGGTGATGGGCCAGCCGCTGTGCGGGACCCAGTCGCGCACCTCGAAGTCGTGCGCGTCGAAGGTGGAGCAGAAGCCCGCCCAGTGCCCCGTCGTGCCGCCGAAGTAGTGCAGCCGCGCGGCCTGGAGGGGGAAGTAGGGGAGACCGACGATGTCGCCGCGATAGAGATCCTGCAGCTTCGGGTCGTAGTCGAAGCCGCCGCCCTCGAGGAGGAGGACGCGCTCCTTCGCGCCGATCCACTCGAGCGCCAGCGAGATACCCGCCGCGCCGGCGCCGACGATGCAGAGATCCCCCTCCAGCACGCTCCCGCTCTCCAGCGTCCGCGCGTCCGTGTGCATCCGTGAGAGTCCCTCGGTTCAGGCGGGGAGAAGGGAGAAGAGCGCGCACTGGCGGGCCTCGGTCACGGAGAGGATCCAGCCGTCGACCACGACGGTGTCACCGCGCTCGAAGTCGTCGTGGATGCGCTGCCCGACGGTCGGTGAGAGCCAGGGGAGGCGGGAGCGCAGCGTGTGCGGGCCGAGGAGCGCCGAGCGCAGCGATCCGGCGTCGCGCTCCCCGGCCACCATCCGTCGGTAGCGCGCCCCGATCGCGCGCACCCGCTCCGGCGCGAGCGCGGTGAGCAGGTCGGGGCGGTCGAGGGAGCGCGCGCCGGAGGGCCCGCCAGCCTCGCAGCCGGAGGTGGCCAGGCCGGCGACCACGCCGGCCCCGGCGAGTTTCAGGAATCGTCTGCGGTCCATCGGCAGGATCGGAGTCCGGAGGTGAGACGACTGCGAAGACGAAAGGGACCGGGCGATCGCGCAGGTCTCCTACCGGTCGCCGTCGAGGAGCGAACCGAGGGCGCCGAGCACGCTGCCCTCACCCTTCCGCTCCCCACCCGCCCTCGGCGCGGCGGCGATGATGCGGTCGGCCATGCGCGAGAAGGGGAGCGTCTGCAGGACGACCCTGCCCGGACCGGTCATCCGCACGAAGAAGAGCCCTTCGCCGCCGAAGAGAGCCGTCTTGACGCCCGGCACCATCTGGATGTCGTAGCTCACCGAGGGCTGGAAACAGACGAGGCAGCCGGTATCCACGCGGAGCGTCTCGCCGGGCGCGAGGTCCACCTCGTGGAGGGTGCCGCAGGCGTGCAGAAAGGCCAGGCCGTCGCCGGTGAGCTTCTGCAGGATGAAGCCCTCGCCGCCGAAGAACCCCGCCCCGATCTTCCGGGTCAGCGCGATCGAGACGTCGATGCCGCGAGCGGCGCAGAGGAAGGAATCCTTCTGGGCGATGATCGTCCCGCCCCAGTCGGCCAGGTTCAGCGCCTGGATCTTGCCCGGGTAAGGAGCCGCGAACGCGACGTCGCGCCGCTGGTTCGCCTCGTTGACGAAGAGGGTGATGAAGAACGACTCGCCGGTGAGGATCCGCTTCCCGGCCCCGATCAGCCGGTCCATCAGACCGCCGCCGTTGCCCGAGGGGTCGAGGGTGGTCTTCATCGAGATGCCGTCCTGCATGTACATCATCCCGCCGGCTTCGGCGAAGACCGCCTCCTGCGGGTCGAGGGTGACGATGACGGCCTGCATGTCGTCGCCGATGGTGCGGTAGTCGATCACGTCTGCCGGCATGGAGCGCTCCCGTGTGGAGGTGGGGAATCGGAAGTCCTCGGTCTACTTCTTCTCGTGTGTCACGCCTGCGTCCTTCATCGCGGCCAGCCGCCCGAGGTCGAGGCCGTCGGCCAGCGGAACGGCGAGAGTGCGGATCCTGGCGCGCGTCGCGGTCTCCTCCGGTCCGGGTGGGTCGAAGCCTGCGCGAGACCCGCGGGGCGGGCCGCATCCGAGCGCTCACCTGCTCGATAAACGTTGCACGCGGATCGGTCAAGGCTCGCGAGCACCCCGGCCGCCGTAATCGTCTCCCGGCGCGGCCTTGCCCGGGCGGGCGCGTTCGCGCATCGTGCGGACGATCACGGCCGCTGGGGCCGGGCCGGTGGAGGTGCGCGAGAGCGGGGAGTTCGTGCGGTGAGCGGCCATCGGCTACCAGTTACCGCTCGACCGATAGCTGATAGCCGGAGCGGGGGTAGCGGCGACGGGTGAACTCCGCGTATCTTCCGGTGCTGTCACCGATTGCCTACCCACCCGCGGAGGCCGAGAACGATGGGCGAAGGAGATCTGCGGCTCGATCCCGCGCGGTGCGCGCTGGTGCTGATCGACCTGCAGAGGGGGATCGTGGGCAGGGCGGTGGCGCCGCACCCGGCGGAGCGGGTGGTGGAGAACGCCGCCCGGTTGGCGGCGCGCTTCCGGGCGCTCGGCGCGCCCGTGGTGCTGGTGCGCGTCTCGTTCGCCGCGGATGGGGCCGACGCGCTCCGCTCGCCCGTGGACGCGCCGCGGGCGGGTGCGACGAGGCCGGCCGGATGGGACGAGATCGTGCCGCAGCTGGGCCCCGCGACGGGCGACGTCCTGGTGACGAAGCGGAACTGGGGCGCCTTCTACGGCACCGACCTCGACCTGCAGCTCCGCCGCCGCGGCGTACGCACCGTCGTGCTGGGTGGCATCGCCACCAATTTCGGCGTCGAGTCGACGGCGCGGGACGCCTTCGAGCGATCCTACGCGCTGGTCTTCGCGGAGGACGCGACCTCCGGCCTGACGGCGGAGGCGCACGACTTCGCCATCCGCAACATCTTCCCGCGGCTCGGCCGCGTTCGTTCCACCGAAGAGATTCTCTCGGCGCTCGCGACCGCGGGCGCCCGAGGGGCCGTTGATTACGAGATATGACCGACCGACCGCTCCACCCGGAGACGCTCGCGATCCGAACCCAGGCGCCGCGCAGCGGCCAACGCGAGCACTCGGTGCCGCTGTACCTCACGTCGAGCTTCACGTTCGAGAGCGCGGAGCACGCCGTCGCGCTCTTCAACGACCGGGCACAGGGGAGCGTCTACAGCCGCTACTCGAACCCGAACAGCGACGAGCTCGTCCGCAAGCTCTGTCTGCTGGAGGGCGCGGAGGACGGGATCGCCACCGCGAGCGGGATGGCGGCCGTCTTCGCCTCGCTGGCCGGGCTGCTGGGCGCGGGTGACCACCTGCTCGCCTCGCGGGCGATCTTCGGCTCCACGCACCAGCTCCTCACCCGGCTCTTCCCGCGCTGGGGCATCGAGTCGTCGTACGTGGACACGACGGCGGGCCCGGAGGCGTGGGAGCGGGCGATCCGGCCCGAGACGAAGCTGGTCTTCGTCGAGACGCCCTCGAACCCCGGGCTGGACCTGGTGGATCTCGAAGCGCTCGGGGAGATCTGCCGCCGCCGGGGCGTGATCCTGGTCGTGGACAACTGCTTCGCCACGCCGTACCTGCAGCGCCCCATCGAGTACGGCGCCGATCTGGTGGTGCACTCGGCGACGAAGTACATGGACGGCCAGGGCCGCACGCTGGCCGGCGCGGTGCTGGGCCGGAAGGATCTGATCGCCGAGCTTCGCTTCTTCGCGCGGCACACCGGCCCGGCGATCTCGCCTTTCAACGCGTGGGTGATCTCGAAGAGCCTGGAGACGCTCTCCGTGCGCATGGACCGCCACTCGGAGAACGCACTGGCGATCGCCGAGCACTTCGAGGGGCACCCGGAGCTGGAGCAGGTGCGCTACCCGTTCCTGGAGAGCCATCCGCAGCACGAGCTGGCGCGCCGGCAGATGAGTGCCGGCGGGGGGATCGTCCTACTGGTGGTGAAGGGGGGCGTGGAGCGGGCCGCGCGCTTCGTGAACGCCCTGGAGCTGCTCTCGCTGAGCTCCAACCTCGGCGACACGCGCAGCATCGTCACCCACCCGGCCTCCACCACCCATTCCAAGCTGACGGAAGAGGAGCGCCAGGCGGTGGGAATCGTGCCCGGGCTCATCCGCATCTCGGTGGGCCTGGAGCACCGCGAGGACGTCATCGCCGACATCGAGCAGGCGCTGCGGCGCTCCCGCTGAGTGGTCGAGCACGCGCCGCGCGCGACTGGCGTGCGGGCCCGTGCGCGGCGCAGATTGTGCATCGCCCGGCGCACTGCGGATCCGGGCGATGCAGGTGACCCGATCGTCCCCACCCCCCGACCCGCCGTGCGGGGTGAGCCCCTCCCCGCCGTGGCCGACTGCCGCCGCGGCGCGCCGTCCCTGAGCGTTCCTCATGCACTGCATCCGAGACTTCCGCCCGGATCTCCGCGACGCGGTCGACCACCTCCAGGTCGCCGGGCTCGTGCGCGAGGCGTACTCCCTCGCCGCCTCCCTCGAACGCGCTTACCCCACCTCGTCGGAGATGCTCAGTGACATCGGGCGCACCATCCTGCGCGTCGAGCGCGGGCTGGGTACCGCCGTCCCGGCCGACGTGGAGGCCGCCTTCCAGCGCGCGCTCGCGGAGATCCGGAAGATCATCCCCTCGCTCAACTAGATGCCCAGCAGCTCGTCCATCGCGACGGGTGCGGGCGTGACCGCCGCCTCGTCCTCCTCCCCGGTCCGGATCCGGTAGACCTTGTCGAGCGGGAGGACGAAGAGCTTCCCGTCGCCCACCTCCCCCGTCCGCGCGCTGCGCAGGATGGCGGCGACGGTCCGCTCCACGAAGGGCTCCGAGACGCCGATCTCCAGGCGTACCTTCTCCTGCAGCTCCATCTTCACGCGGGTCCCCCGGTAGGTCTCCACGCGCTCGAGCTCACCGCCGTGCCCCTGCACGCCCGAGACGGTCACCCCGCGAACCTCGGCCCGGAAGAGCGCTTCGAGGACCTCGCGCAGCTTCTCCTGCCGGATGACGGCGACGATCAGCTTCATAGTGCCTCCTCGACCGAGGTGAAGCCCTGCGATGAGAGCGGGGAGACGAGATCGCCGTGCGCGGGCGCTCCGACCGGTACCAGCTCCGGCAGGACGAGCACCGCGCCCTCACCCCGCGCGTAGCCCTCCTCCCCGTGCTCCACGAGGTCGAGCCCGAGGCTCTCCTCGGTGGCGGTGCGCCGGAGCGGGACCACGAGCGCGAGGCCGCGCAGGATCGCGACGGTGGCGACTCCGCTGTACGCCGCGACGGCGAGCACGGCGAGGGCCTGCTTCGCGAGCAGCGACGGGTTGCCGAAGAGCAGACCGTCCGTGCCGCCCCACACGGCCTGGGCGAAGACGCCCGTCAGCAGCGCGCCGACCATCCCCCCGGTTCCGTGTGCCGCGAAGACGTCGAGAGAGTCGTCGAGCCGGGTGCGGGGACGGTGAAGGATGGCGAAGTAGCTCGGGAACGCAGCCACCGCGCCGAGCGCCAGCGCGCCGAGCGGGCTCACGAAGCCCGCGGCCGGGGTGATCGCCACCAGGCCGACCACGATCCCCGTCGCCGCTCCCACCGCCGTCGTCCTCCGCTCGCGCGCCAGGTCGATCAGCATCCACACCACGAGCGTGGCACACGGCGCGAAGAGGGTGTTCGCGAAGGCGAGCGCCGCCGTGCCGTTGGCCGCGAGCGCACTCCCCGCGTTGAAGCCGAACCAGCCGAACCAGAGCAGCCCGGCACCGAGCAGCACGTACGTCGCGTTGTGCGGCAGCAGCGCCTGCCGGCCGTAGTCCTTCCGCCGGCCGAGCACCGTCGCGGCCACCAGGGCGGCCACGCCCGCGTTGACGTGCACCACCGTGCCGCCCGCGAAGTCCAGCGCCCCCAGCTGCGCCAGCCACCCGCCCCCCCACACCCAGTGCGCCACCGGAGCGTAGACCACGACGCTCCAGATCGCCATGAACGCCAGGTACGCACCGAAGCGCATGCGCTCCACCACCGCGCCCGAGATCAGCGCGACCGTGATGATCGCGAAGGTCGCCTGGTAACAGACGTACAGCAGGTGCGGGGTCGCTCCCCACGACCCGCCGCCGAGCCCCACACCCCGCAGGAACACGTTGTCGAGCCCGCCCACCCACTTCCCTCCCGGCGCGAACGCCAGGCTGTAGCCCACCAGCACCCACGCCACGCCCACCACGCCCATCGCCGAGAAGCTCATCATGAGCGTGTTCAGGACGTTCTTCGTCCTCACCATCCCGCCGTAGAAGAAGCCCAGCGCGGGCGTCATCAACAGCACCAGCGCCGTGGCCACGAGCAGCCAGGCCGTATCGCCCGTTCGGATGGGTGTGCCCGGCGCCACCAGCGCCAGGCTCGAGACAAGGGTCGTGTGCATCGTCCTCCGCATCGATGAGGTGCACCTGCAATCACCGACGGACGCCGGTTCTCACAGGAAAATGCATACGGTACAGAAGAAAAGCAAGTACAAAGTAAAAAATGCAGAAGAAATGAAAGCAAACGGGGCTAATTTACGGCACCTTCCATGCCGATCGCGGCGCGCGGCCGCGCGCTCGGCGGCGCGGTGCCCGGGACGAACCCGGCCCTGCACGGGGTGTACAGGCCAGGTGTTCGCGACGGTGCGCCGCTCTCCCGGAAGGCCTCATGGACCCGATCTCGCTGAAGTACGTTTCGCCCGCTCCCGAGCTCGCCTGGGTGCCCAGGCTGGAGGACGTCGGGGCCGGGCTGTACCTGCTGGCGGGTCGCTGTCACGTCGCTCAGCACCACACCCCGGAGGCGCGGGCGCTGGTGGAGAGGGGCGCGCTGCACATCGGCAACCTGCGCTTCGACCGGGACGGGACGGATGCGCGCCGTCGCGGTCTACGGGTGCGCGCGGTGAGCTCGCGCGAGGCGGTACGGCGCTTCGTGAGCACGAGATCGCGCAACTGAGGCTGGTCCACGGCGAGCGGTGCGCAAGTTGCGGCCTCCCGGGGGCTCGGCCGGCGCGGTCAGGCGGCCGAGGCCGGCGGGTGGCTCACGTGAGCAGGAGGGTGCGACGATGCGCTACGGCGACGAATTCGGGCGCTACGATCGGGGCTTCGGCCGCTCTTGGCGGCCGTGGGGCGGGAGGTTCGGGGGCGCGGCGGGGCTCTACGGGCAGGGCTACGGTCCGCGATTCTGGGGCTCGGAGCGGGGGGGCGACCGCCAGGACGCGCCGCGGGGCGTGCGTCGTGGGAGGTACATGACACAGCGGGACATGGGTCCCGGGCTGGACGAGTACTACAGCGGCACCTACCGGGGCAGCGGCCCGATCGGGCAGAGTCCGGAGCCGGGTGGGCTGATCCGGCCGGAGCGCACCGGTCGACGGGGGCGTGGGTACGGCCGCAACCGTTGAGCCGAGCAGGGGATCCGGGGAGAGCGGGTCGTCGTCGAGACGGCCCGCTCCATCTTTTTTCGGCGGAATGCGACCCGATCGCCGGGGCCGGTGTACCAGCGTGCTGTGGCCGGGAGGACCGGCCCGCGGACTTCGATCGGAATACGAGCATGTGCATTCTCTGTGACCACGAGGCGCTGGAGCTGCTGACCGCGCCGCTCGGCGGATTTCAGCCGGGGCGGCTCTCGGAGGCGGTGCGCGCCGCGCGCGAGGCGGCGGGGCCGGGCGTGCTGGACCACGCCGAGGCGGTGCTGCGTGGGGACGTACCGCTGACGGCGGACGGGGCGCTCTATGGCGACGTGGTGATCGCGCGGGCGCTCGAAGCGGGCGTGCTCACGAGCACGGAAGCGAGCGCCTGGGCGGCGCGCCTGGGCACGGCGGAGGCCCTCCGCGACGCCCGGGTGCAGGCGTTCGTCTCCTCGTGCGCGGAGATCCTCGACGACTACCTCGTGCTCGTGGAGGAACGCCGCCAGGTGGTGGAGCGCTTCGTGGAGGCGCATGCCGACGCCGTGCGCTTCATGTGGTTGGGGCAGGACGGCGAGCTGTGGTTCGACTTCGACGGCGAGTCCTACGCCGCGCTGAGCGAGGGGGAGGCACTCGAGATCGCGCAGCGGGAGCTCGGTGCCTCGCTGCACTCGCTCGATCCCGACGTGCTGCTGCAGTACACCTCCCTGCCGGACGCCGGGGTGGACGTGATCGCCGGCATCCTGGCCCGGCCCGCCGAGGTGGCCAACTCGCTGCTCGCCGGGCTCATCGACCTCTCGTCGCTGGCCGAGGACCGGGTGCGCAGCGGTGGGTACGCGCCGTTCTTCCGGGGCGACCCGCCGCGTCCGGTGGAGGACCTCCGCTTCGGCGAGTGGGTGATCGTGCGGACGGCCGGGCAGTACTGACCCGCGCGCCGCGGCCGCCGAGCGGCTGACGCCTCCGAAGAGACGACGGGACATCCGCCTTTGCGGACCGGGGCCCGAGCATCGCGCCGATGCTCGGGCCCCGTTGCCGGCAGCCAGCCGCCGCCTCCTCACCCCCGCGGGCGCTTCGCGCGACGTGTCGGCTCGGCGCGGAGCGGGTCGTCGGGCCAGGGGTGCTTGGGATAGCGTCCGCGCAGGTCCTTCCGCACGTCGAAGTACGTCGCGGCCCAGAAGCTCGCGAGGTCTCGGGTCACCTGGACGGGGCGGTGCGCGGGAGAGAGGAGGTGGAGGGTGAGCGGAACGCGTCCGCGGCCGATCCGGGGTGTTTCGGCGAGGCCGAAGAGCTCCTGGATGCGCACGGCGAGTGCGGGCGCGTCGGGGTCGGAGTAGTCGATGGGGAGGCGCGATCCGCTGGGGACGACGAGGTGGGAGGGGGCGAGCTCGTCGAGGGAGGGGCGCTGTCGGGGCGGCACGAGGCCCGAGAGGATCGCCGTGAGGTCGATACGCCGGAGATCCTCCCGGCGGCGCACGCCCCGGAGGTGCGGCTCCAGCCACTCGGCGAGGGCCGCGGCGAGCGCGCGGTCGGAGAGGTCCGGCCAGTGCTCGGGCTCCAGGGACCGCAGGAAGAGGACGCGTTGCTGCAGCTGGCGCGCGGGCGCGGTCCAGGGCAGTGAGTCGAGGCCCTCGGCGGCGATCGACCGCAGGAGCGCCGCGGCGACGTCGGCGGGATCGGGTTCGGCGACGTGGCTCTCGCGAAGCACGAGCGCGCCCAGGCACTCGGACCGCCGTGCGCGCACGCTGCCGGTCGTCTCGTCCCAGGCGACGAGCGTCTCGGTACGGAACTGGCCGCCGAAGTGCCGCTCGATCTCGTCGAGAGAGAGCGGCGCCGCGAGGAAGATCCGGCTCTCGCGGCCCTGACCGTCCAGCTCGGCGGCGGCGAGGTACGGCTCGCGCGCCAGGGGGCGGGATACCTCCAGCACGGCTCCTCGCCCGTTCCGCAGCAGGAAGCGACCGGCGTCGCCACCGCGGCGCTGCGCGATGCGATCCGGATAGGCGAGGGCGAGGAGGAGCCCGGCCTGCTCCACGTCCACGGTGTCGCGGGCACGGAGTCGGCGACGCAGGCGACCGGCCTCGCGCCGGACGCGATCGAGCGCACCGCGATCCACCACGAGCCCCGCGGCCCGGCCGCTCCGGAGCGCCTCGACCCGCAGGCGGATGTCGGCGTTCGGAGAGTCGGCCGGTGCGCGGAAGATGTCGCGCTCCGAGAGAAGCGCGGCAAGCTCGCAGGCGAGCCCGGCCAGACCCAACTCCTCGCCCCGGAGCAGCATGTGCGCGAGGCGGGGGTGGAGGCCGAGCGCCGCCATGTGCCGGCCGTGCGGTGTGATGCGAACCTCGTCTAGCGCTCCGAGCTCCGTCAGAAGCTCGCGCGCCTGGGCCAGCGCGGCCGCCGGGGGCGGGTCGAGCCACTGCAGCTCGCCGGGGTCGGAGACGCCCCACGCGGCGAGATCCAGCGCGAGCGGTGCGAGATCGGCGGCGAGGATCTCCGGGAGGGAGTGCGGCACCAGCGCGTGCTGCTCGGCTTCGGTCCAGAGGCGGTAGCAGGTGCCGGGCCCGAGACGCCCCGCGCGCCCGCGCCGCTGGTCCGCCGCGGCGCGGGAGACGGTCAGCGTCTCCAGGCGGGTCATTCCGGTGCGGGGAGAGAAGCGCGGCACGCGCATCCGCCCACAGTCCACCACCGTGCGGACGCCCTCGATGGTGAGGCTCGTCTCGGCTATGGAGGTCGCGAGCACCACCTTCCGCTCTCCCGGCGGCGCCGGCTCGATCGCCCGATCCTGCATCTCCTGCGGGAGGCTGCCGTGCAGCGGCCGCACGCGCACCCTCCGGGGCAGACCCGCCTCCTCCAGCAGCGCCTCCACGCGCCGGATCTCCCCCGCGCCGGGGAGGAAGACGAGCACGTCGCCCTCCGGCTCGGCCTCCAGGGCGCGCCGCGCCGCGGCGGCGACCGCGGGCTCCAGCCGACCCTCCAGCGGGCGCGCGAGGTAGCGCGTCGCCACCGGGAAGCTCCGTCCCTCGCTGGTGACGACCGGCGCGCCGCCGAGCACCTCGGCGACGGGGGCGCCGTCGAGCGTGGCCGACATCACCAGCACCCGCAGCTCCGGACGCAGCAGCGAGCGCGCCTGCAGGCAGAGGGCGAGGCCGAGGTCCGCGTGCAGGCTGCGCTCGTGGAACTCGTCGAAGACGACCAGTCCCACGCCCTCCAGGGCCGGATCGTCCTGGAGCATGCGGGTGAGCACACCCTCGGTCACGACCTCGACGCGGGTGCGGGGGCCGACCCGGGAGTCGAGGCGCATGCGGTAGCCGACCGTCTCTCCGACGGCCTCGCCGAGGAGCGCCGCCATGCGCCGCGCCGCCGCCCGCGCGGCCAGTCTGCGCGGCTCGAGCATGACGATCCGGCCGCCGCTCAGCCACGGGGCCTCGAGGAGGGCGAGCGGGACTCGCGTGGTCTTTCCCGCGCCGGGCGGCGCCTGCAGCACGGCCGCCCCACGCCGCAGCGCGTGGCGCAGCGCGGGGAGGACCGACTCGATGGTGAGCCCCGTCATCGCGAACGCCCGGGGGCGCCGAACGCCGCGGGCCTAACGGCTGCCGTCTTCCTCCGCGTCCTTGATCGTGCGGCCACCCTGCGCCTCGTCCATCTTGAAGGTGCGCTTCACCCCGACAATGAAGAGGAAGAGGCTCGCGGCCCCCAGGATCAGCTTCGTCTTGGAGATTGCCTGCTTGTCCGGCTCGACCGTCTTGGTGCTCATCTCGCGTTCCTTTCTGATGTCCGACGGCGGAGCTCCGGTCCCCTTCAAGGACGGTGCCCGCCGTGCGTCTCCAAGATCCCCCGGCGCGGCGCTGTGTCAAGCGGTCGGTGAACGGTCCGGCACGGTACTGGAAGGTATCGGCAGCACCGGCGGTCCCGTGCCCTTGTGAAGCGCCGTGGGCGCTCGCATCTTCGGCCGGCAGGTTCGGGGAGAGGAGTACGACCAACGAGGGAGTCGTCGATGAGCGAGCGGGAGGCGATGGAGGCGCTCTTCGCGCGGCTGGCGCGCTCGGATTTTCGGCGCCGCTTTCGCCTGCGCGGGCGTGACCTCGAATACCTCAGGAGCCGCGGCATGGAGACGGTCCTCGAGCACGCGGCGGCCTTCGTCGATCAGCGACTCGCCCCCGCGCACCCCGCGCGTGACGGGAAGCAGACGCCGTACACCGGCCACCCGGCCTTCGTCGCGCAGCACGCAACCGGCACCTGCTGCCGCGGGTGCCTCGAGAAGTGGCACGGTATCCCGAAGGGACGCGAGCTGACGGCCGCCGAGCGGCACCACGTGGTCGAGGTGCTGGGCGAGTGGCTGCGACGGCAGGAGGAGGGAGCCCCATGACCGGCCGCATCCGGATCGGCTGTCAGGGCTGGAACTACCCCGGCTGGGCGGGACCCCTCTTCCCCGAGGGCGCTCGCCCGGCCGATTATCTCTCGCTCTACGCCCGCGCGTTCGACACGGTCGAGGTCGATTCGACCTTCTACGCCGCGCCCTCCGAGCGCACGGTGCGCGGATGGGTGGAGCGCGCGCCCGAAGGCTTCCTCTTCGCCCTCAAGCTCCCTCGCGAGATCACCGCGGAGCGCAGGCTCGTCGGGGCGGAGCCGGTGCTCGAGGAGTTCCTCGACCGGGCACGCCTTCTGGGCCCCAAGCTCGGCCCGGTGCTCGTGCAGCTCGGCCCCGACTTCTCGCCCGCGGAGCGGCCCGCGCTGAAGCGATTCCTCCCGGTCCTCCCGGCGGACCTGCGCTTCGCCGTGGAGTTCCGCCAGCGCGAGTGGATCAACCGCGAGACTCACGATCTCCTCGCCGGGCACGGCGTCGCGCTCGCCCTCAACGACGGTCCCTGGATCCCGCGCCGCTGGCTCCTGCAGCTCGCCCAGCGGCCTACGGCAGACTTCCACTACGTGCGCTGGATGGGGATGAACCGGGAGCTCACGGACTTCTCCCACGTGCAGCTCGACCGCTCGGAGGAGATCACCGTCTGGGCCGATGCGCTGCGCGGGCTACCCGCGCAGGGGCTGGACGTGTACGGATACGTCAGCAACTACTTCACCGGACACAGCCCCGCCACCGCGCGCGAGCTGCAGCAGCGGTTGGGGCTGCCGAGCGTCGACCCGGGCAGCATCGGGGAGCAGACCAGCCTGTTCTGAAGGGAAGTGCTGACTTCTGGGTGCCAGGTGCCAGGTGCCAGGTGCCAACGGGCCCGGGCATCGGTGGGATGCCCGGGCCCCCGGTCCGCGAAGGCGGACTTCGTGCCGTTTCAGCCGCGGCTTCAGTCGCCTGGCCGGGGGCTCTCCGGTCGGCGGCCTACTCCGGCGCGAGCATCATGGTGAGCTGGCGGCCCTCGATGGAGCCGCTACGGCTCTCGACGGTGGCGAGGTCGTCGAGTGCCTCGACGACGTGGTCGAGCATCTCGTAGCCGTGCTCGGGGCGGCGGAGCTCGCGGCCGCGATAGCGCACGGTGACCTTCACCTTGTTGCCCTTCTCCAGGAACTTGCGGGCGTGGCGGAGCTTGACGTCGAGGTCGTGGACGTCGGTGCCGGGGCGCAGCTTCACCTCCTTGACGTCGACGGTGTGCTGGCGCCGCCGGGCCTCCCTGGCGGCCTTCTGCTGCTCGAACTGGTACTTGCCCCAGTCCATGATGCGGCAGACGGGCGGGCGGGCGGTGGGGGCGACTTCGACGAGGTCGAGGCCCTGCTCCTGCGCGTTCTCGCGCGCTGCCTCGATGGGCACGATGCCCAGCTGCTCGCCGTCGGCGCCGATGAGACGGACGGGGCTGATGCGGATCTGATCGTTGACTCGGGTGCGTTGCTTGGCGATGATGACCTTCCGGCTCGGAGGAAAGAGAATGGGGACTTCGACCCCCTCTACGGGGGCACTACACCGCTCTGCAAGCAGCGGTCCCGCCGACGGCTCTCCGCGGCGGCTCTCCGCGGCGGCGCGCGAGGCGCTGGAGCGGGCGCTGGGCCCGACGGGCACCGCGCTCGCATTCGCGGAGGCGGTGGTTCTGCAGCGCGCCCATCCGCTCGGCGCGGCGCCCGTCGCCGGCGCGGAAGCGGGGGCGGTGACGGAGGTGCTGGCGCTGCTTCGCGCGTGCGAGGACGGCACCCGGGCCCGGGAGCGAGCGGCCGAACTCTGCCGCGAGGCCGACCTGCTCTCCGTGCTCTTCCAGAACGTGGATCTCCTCTACGAGGCCGGTCACCCGCACGCCGACGCGATGGGCGCCCTGGTGATGGCCGCGCTGGAGCGGGCGTCTCCCTAGCCCGGAACGGGCACCCGCGCGCGCGCTGCGCTCACGCGCTCGGCGTCGCGGAGGAAGCGGTGCGACCAGCGGTGGATGTCGTGGGTACGCACCCGCTCGCGCAGCCGATGCATCCGCTCCGCCCGCTCGGCTTCGGGCATGGAGAGCGCCTCTTCGAGGGCGCGGTCCATGTCGTCGGGGCTGTACGGGTTGGTGAGCACGACACCGTCGAGCTCCGCGGCGGCGCCGGCGAACTCGGAGAGGATCACCACCGCGTCGGAGCCGGGTGAGGAGGCGATGTACTCCTTCGCCACCAGGTTGAGCCCGTCGCGCAGCGGCGTGACCCAGACGACGTCCGCGGCGGTGTAGAAGGCCACGAGCTCCTGGCGGTCGAAGGAGCCGTAGAAGTGGATCACCGGCTGCCAGCCCATCGTGCCGAAGCGCCCGTTGATGCGGCCCACGGCCTCCTCCGTCAGGCGGCGCATCGCCTGGAACTCCTCCATCCCCGTGCGCGTGGGCACGGCGATCTGCACGAAGGAGACCTCTCCGTGGCGCTCCGGGTGGCGCTCCAGGAAGCGCTCGAAGCACTCCAGCCTCTCGATCACCCCCTTCACGTAGTCGAGCCGCTCCGCGCTCAGGATGAGCCGCTTGGCGCCCGTGCGTCGGCGGATCTCCTCGCGGCGCTCGCGCGTCTCCGGATCGCTCGCCACGGCCTCGAAGTACGCCACGTCCACCCCGACGGGGTAGGCGCCGAGCGCGACCTCGTGCTCTCCGTAGCGCAGCGAGAGCGGCGAGCGTGGCACCGCGACCGCGGGCCCGTGCGCGATCAGATCGGTGCCCGCCACGGTCGTCGGCACCGCGCCCATGAAGCGCTCCGCCGTATCGGCGAAGTTCCGGGCGTACGAGGGGATGTGGAAGCCGATCAGGTCCAGGTGCAGGAGCCCGTCCAGGAGCTGCTCGCGCCAGGGGATGACGGCGAAGATGTCGGGCGGCGGGAAGGTGGTGTGCAGGAAGAGGGCGATGGTGACGTCCGGCCGCCGCGCCTTGATGAGCTTGGGCACGAGCATGAGGTGGAAGTCGTTGACCCAGATCAGCGCGCCGGGGGCGGCCTCCTCGCAGGCGGCATCCGCGAAGAGCTCGTTCACCCGCTCGTACGTCTCCCAGGCCCGCTGCGTGAAACGCGCCTTGTCGAGGAGCGAGAAGAGCACCGGCCAGAGGGCGGTCGACGTGAAGTCGTAATAGAAGCGCTCCGCCTCCTCGGGAGAGAGAGGGACACGAAGGACGTCGTAGCCCTCCTCGCCCTCGGCGGCGGGTGCCTGCACGCGCGCGGGCCACTCGGTGCCCGACTCGCGCTCCTTCCAGGCGATCCAGGTGCCGTGACGCTTCCGCATCACCGAGTCGAGGGTGGTGAAGACCCCGTTCGTCTTGCGCTTCAGCTCGACGCCGTTCTCCGTCTCCACCTCCTGGAAGGGCTCGCGGTGGGAGAGCACGATGAAGTCACTCGCCATCTTCGCCTCCCTTCGCCGCCAGGCATCCGAAATGGTGCAGTCCCTCGAGGATGCCCGCCGCGCCGTGGCCGGTCGCGTGGTAGAGATGGGCGCGCTCGCCCAGCCGCTCGCGCAGCGCCGGCTCGCAGTTGCCGACCACCACCCCGCGCAGCCCCGTCTCGAAGAGTGCGAGATCGTTGAGCGAATCGCCGGCCACCACCACGTCCGCCTCCGCGCGGCCGAGCCAGCGAAGGACCCGCCGCAGCGTGGTGCCCTTGTTCACGCCCGCCGGCAGCACGTCCAGGTAGACGCCGGCCGAGCCCACCAGCTCCACCGGAAGGTCCTCCAGCCGCCCCGCCATTCGCGCCAGGACGTCGTCCATCGCGCCCTCGCGAAGCCAGTAGGAGACCCGGCGCGGGGCGCGAATCTCCTGCTCCTCGATTCCCGCGAGTCCCTCCAGCCGCTCCCGCACCGCGGCGGCGCCCGGCCAGAGCGCCTCGAGCTCCGCCTCGACGGCGGTCACCGGCGCGAGATCCGGACCGGCGAGGACCGAGGTGCCCACGTCGCAGACGAGGACGTCCGGGTGGGGAAGGTCGACCCCGTCCATCAGCTCCCGGGTGGCCGCGGCGCTGCGGCCGGTCACGTAGAGGAGGAGCGCGTCGGACGCGGCGCGCAGGGCCGCCTGCAGCGCGCGCCGCTCGGCCGGCGTGCCGCCGGCGAAGGTCCCATCGAGGTCGGTGGCGAGGACGAGGCCCGTTCGGGTCGAGGTGGCTGGAGCGTACTGCATCAGATCCCCTGGCTGGTCCATGGTGGTGCGGGCGGCGCCCGCCGAGCTTGCGAAGGTAAGGCACCCGCCGGGTGAGGGCAAATGGGGGCGGCGATCCGCCATCGGCTATCCGCCATCGGCTATCAGCTATCGGTAAACAGATAACAGACAACCGATAACCATGCCGGCGCGCCCGGAGAGGACGCATCTATCGCTCCCCCTTCCTCCGCTTCCGCGCCCGGCTCGCCGGGTTGACCACCACGGACTCCGGCTCGGCGACCGGCAGCCCCGGCGCGCGGGGTCGGCGGGGGCGGCGCGGAGCGAAGATCTCCGGCACGGGCAGCCGCTGCCGCGTGCGCCGGGATTCGTCGGCGAGGAAGGCGAGGACGTGACTCGGGAGCGAGCTGCGCAGCGAGGTCATGATGTCGCCGTGCCCGCCGCTCGTCAGGTGCTCGTGGAGCGCCTGGAGGAGGGCGAGGTCCCCGCCGCCGTGACTGTCCGGCGTCTCGGGGAGCGGTATCGGCTCCACGCGCAGCTCGTCCTTGCCACCGGTGAAGTGCGAGATCTCGAGCCGGCCGCGGTGCAGGTCGCCGTGCAGCTCGGCGGTGTCGAAGAGGATGCGCAGCTCGCGCGTGTTGTCTGCGGTGAGCGCCTGCAGCTCGAAGGTGGCGTGCACGCGATCGGCGAACTCCAGCACCACGCTCTGCGTGTCGCAGACGTCGTTGTCGCAGTGCCAGACGCAGCGGCCGTACGGCCCCTCCTCCACCGCGCGGCGGCGCAGCGCGAGCGTGTCCGGCGGCGGGGCGATGACGTCGAACGGCCACTCCTTTCTCTCGCTCAGGTAGAAGCGCGTGGCGCTGTAGAGGCACTCGTCGCGGTAGCGGCACTCCGTGCAGCGCCCCGCCGCCCCGGGCGGGGCGTTCGCCGCGGTGAAGTAGTTCAGCCCCCCGTGCGAGCTGACGGACTGTACCCGCTTCCCCATGAGCCAGTAGAGGATGTCGAGGTCGTGACAGCTCTTGGTCAGGATGATGGGAGCCGTGAGGTCGCGTCGCCGCCAGTTGCCGCGCACGTAGGAGTGGGCGAAGTGCCAGTGTCCCACGTTCTCCGAGAGGCCGATGTGGCGCACCGCTCCCAGCTCCCCCGCGTCGATGATCGCCTTGACGGTGCGGAAGAAGGGAGAGTAGCGGAGCACGTGCGCCACGAAGATCCGGTTCTCGTAGCTCTCCTCCACGTCGAGGAGCGCGAGGCACTCGGGCAGGTTGGTGGCGATCGGCTTCTCGAGCAGGATGTCGTAGCCGTGCTCCGAGACCGCGCGGCAGAGCGAGTAGTGCGTGGGATCGGGCGTGCATATGAAGACGATGTCCCCGAACCGCGGAGCGTTCAGGAAGTCGTCGATGAACGAGAAGGCGCGCTCGTCCGGGATGCCGTAGCGCTCCTGGAAGGCCGCCCGCCGCACGGGGTCGAGCTCCACCACCCCGACGGTGCGGAAGCCGGTGTCGTGGTGGGCGATGAGGTCGGCGAACACCCGATTCCCGCGGGCGCCCGCGCCGATGATGATCACGTCCTGCGTGGGGTTCACGGCGTCTGGCTCTCGATTGGTGGCGGGGTGCCGCCGGGCGCGGCGCTCCTCTCCGTGGCGCCCCGCGCACGATCGGTACCGGCGCCGGCGGCACCGGGGTATCGACTATGCAGCGACGCGCTTCCGGCCTACATTGGGAGGCGGTCGGCCCCGAGCGCGATGCGCTTTCCGGCCGCAAGTCATCTTCAACCTGAGGAGCGACAGATGCCGACGAGTCATGCGAGCGCCACCTGGGAGGGTGGGCTGAAGGGTGGAAACGGGAAGTTCGAGGGGAAGAGCGGCGTCATCAGCGGCGCGTACGACTTCGGCACGCGCTTCGGCGGCGCCCGGGGCACGAACCCCGAGGAGCTGCTCGCGGCCGCCGAGGCCGCGTGCTACAGCATGGCGCTCGCGGGAGCGCTGGAGGCGGCCGGTACGCCCGCCGAGCGGGTCCACACCGATGCTTCGTGCACGATCGAGCCGGTGTCGGGCGGCTTCAAGATCACCGGCATGAAGCTGAGGGTCCGCGCGAGCGTGCCCAACGTGAGCGCGGACGCCTTCCAGAAGGCCGCGCAGGACACGAAGAGCGGCTGCCCCGTCTCGAAGGCGCTCGCCGGGGTGGACATCACGGTCGAGGCCACGCTGGAGTAGCCCACCCCGACCGAGCCGTACACCATCGTGACGACCCTGGCCCGCACCTATCGCGAATCGCTCGCCCTGCTGACCGACCTCTACGAGGTCACGATGGCGTACGGCTACTGGAAGAGCGGGCGCTCGGACCAGGAGGCGGTCTTCCACCTCTTCTTCCGTGAGCTCCCCTTCCACGGCGGCTTCGCCGTCGCCTGCGGCCTCGCGTCCGCCGTGGAATTCCTGGAGCAGCTCCGTTTCACCGACGACGACCTCGCGTACCTCGCCGAGCTGACGGGTGCGGACGGGACGCCGCTCTTCGAGGCCGCCTTCCTCGACTTCCTCCGCGAGCTGCGCTTCTCGTGCGACGTCGAGATGATCCCCGAGGGGACTGTGGTCTTCCCGCAGGAGCCGCTCGTGCGCGTGCGCGGGCCGATCATCCAGGCGCAGCTGGTGGAGAGTGCTCTGCTGAACCTCGTCAACTTCCAGACGCTCATCGCCACACAGGCCGCCCGCGTCTGCCTGGCGGCGCGCGGCGAGCCGGTGCTCGAGTTCGGGCTGCGCCGCGCGCAGGGTATCGACGGTGCCCTCTCCGCCAGCCGCGCGGCCTACGTGGGCGGGTGCGTCGCCACGTCGAACCTGCTCGCGGGCAAGCTCTACGGCATCCCCGTGCGGGGAACCCACGCGCACAGCTGGGTGATGTCCTTCGACTCGGAGCTGGAGTCGTTCGAGGCCTACGCCCGCGCGATGCCGAACAATACCGTCTTCCTCGTCGACACCTACGACTCGATCGAGGGCGTGCGCCACGCCGTCGAGGTGGCGCGGCGGCTGCGCGCGGGCGGGCACCGGTTGCTCGGCGTGCGCCTCGACTCCGGCGATCTCGCCTACCTCAGCAAGCAGGCGCGCCGCATCCTGGACGACGCGGGCTTCGCCGACGTTCCGATCATGGCGAGCAGCGAGCTGGACGAGGACATCATCACCAGCCTGAAGCTGCAGGGCGCGCCCATTGCCGTCTGGGCCGTCGGCACCAAGCTGGTCACCGCCGCCGAGCAGCCCGCGCTCGGCGGCGTCTACAAGCTCTCGGCGGTGCGCCGCGACGGCGGCGACTGGGAGCCGAAGATCAAGCTCTCGGAGCAGGCGGTGAAGGTCTCCACGCCCGGGATGCTGCAGGTCTTGCGCTTCGAGGCCGGGGGCGAGTTCTCGGGCGACATGATCTTCGACGAACTGCACCCGCTGCCGCCCGCCCCCACCATCGTCGATCCGCTCGACATGACGCGGCGCAAGCACTTCCCGGCCGGCTCCCCCGCGGAGCCCTTGCTGGTGCCCGTCTTCCGCGAGGGGCGCCGCGTCTACGACCCGCCGCCGCTCGCCGAGACGCGCCAGCGCACGACGGACCAGCTGGCGCGCTTCCACGAGGGCGTGAAGCGCTTCGTCAACCCGCACCGCTACCCGGTCGGCCTCGAATTCGGGCTCCACGAGCGCAAGACCGCGCTCATCCTCCGGGCCCGCGGCGAGGCGCAGGACTGAGCGCCTCACCGCTCCGACCGCTACGAGCGCGCGGCGGTGGCTTGGCGACGATCCATCATCCCCCCGAGAACAGGAGCCCCGCGTGCACGACGGCCTGAAGGCGTTCATCCGCGACGTCCCGGACTTCCCGACGCAGGGGATCCTCTTCCGCGACATCACGCCCCTGCTGCGCGACGCGGCGGCGCTGCGGCAGACCGTGGACGCGCTCGCGGCCCCGTTCCGCGGCCACGGAGTGGACGTGGTGGCGGGCGTCGAGTCGCGCGGCTTCCTCTTCGGCGCGCCTCTGGCGCTCGCGCTCGGCGTCGGCTTCATCCCGATCCGGAAGCGCGGCAAGCTGCCTTCGGCGACGATCCGTCGCTCGTACGCGCTGGAGTACGGGGCGAACGAGCTGGAGATCCACTCCGACGCGGTGCACCGGGGCGAGCGGGTGCTCCTGGTCGACGACGTGCTGGCGACGGGGGGTACCGCCGCGGCCAGCGCGGAGCTCGTCGAGGAGCTGGGCGGGCACGTGGTGGGGCTCGCCTTCGTGCTGGAGCTGGCCGAGCTGGCCGGGCGGGCGCGCCTGCCGGGGCGCGAGGTGGTGACGCTGCTGACGTACTGAGCGGGGGCCAGGCCGTTGCCTATCCGCCCTCCACCGGCGGCGTCATCGCCTCGCGCCGGTCCCAGTCGTAGCGCTCCTCGGTGGGCTCGACGTAGAGGATGCGCACGACGACCACGATCACCGCGAGGAGCGGCGTGGCGACGAAGAGGCCGAGGATGCCGAAGCCGACGGCGAGCATGAGCTGCCAGAGGAGCAGCGCCGCTGGGGGGATGTCCACCGCCCGCCGCTCCACGAGCGGGACGGTGACGGCGGCCTGGACCTGCTGGAAGACGACGTAGTAGATCGTGACGTAGAGCGCCGTGGACGGGGAGATGAGGAACGCCGAGACGATCGCGGGCACCGCCGCGATCGTCGGGCCGAAGTTGGGGATGAACTCCATCACCGCCGAGAACGACGCGAGCGCGAGGGCGCCGGGCACCTCGAAGAGGCTCAGGCCCAGGTAGATGAAGGTCCCGGTCAGCGCCATCGTCAGCAGCTTGCCGAGCACCCAGTTGCGCAGGCTGTGGCCGGCCTCGTCGTAGATACGGCGGGCCCGCTCCCGGCCGGGCGGCGGGATGAGGCGGAAGAAGAGGTTCCGGTAGAGGTCGGGTTGGGCGGCGAGGAAGACCGCGAGGGTGATGATGGCGAAGGCGCCCACCACAACGGTGATGATGTTGAAGGCGAGCGGCACGAAGCGGCCGACGAACTCGCCGACCTGGCGGTTGACGTTCGCCAGGAGCTGGCCGCTCGCCGCCACGCCCGTGTGCTGCCGTACCCACGCCGTAGCGTCGCCCAGCGCGGCCGGCAGCTGCACCGCGAGCAGCGACATCTGGTGGACGACCTGCGGGATGAGCCGGATCAGCAGCCCCGCCAGCGCGGCGAGGAAGGCCAGCACCACCAGGACGAAGGCGATTCGGAACGGGATCCAGCGGGAGAGGAAGCGTGACGGAGCGTGGAGGACGATGGCGATGAGCACCGCGATCAACCCGAGGAAGAGCGCGGAGTAGACCATCCAGAAGAACTTCCAGAGGAAGAGGAAGACGACGGTCAGGACGAGGATGCGCGCCACGTCGGAGGTCCGCCACGTGATCCTGCGCACCACGCTGTCGATCATCGGTTCTCGTCCGGAGGGTTCTGAAACGGCCCGGGGCCCGAACATTCGAGCAATGTTCGGGCCCCGGCAATTCAAAATTCAGAATTCACAATTCAGAATTCAGCATTCCATCTCACCCCTCCAGCAGCATCGTCGCCGGGTCCTCCAGCAGCTGCTTCACCGTGACGAGGAAGCGCACCGCCGTGCTGCCGTCGACCAGGCGGTGGTCGTAGGTGAGGGCCAGGTACATGATCGGCCGGATCTCGATCTTGCCGTCGACGACCACCGGGCGCTCCACGATGTTGTGCATCCCCAGGATGCCGACCTGCGGCGGGTTGAGGATGGGCGTGGAGAGCATCGAGCCGTAGGTGCCGCCGTTGGTGATGGTGAAGGTGCCGCCCTGGAGGTCCTGGAGCGAGAGCTTGCCGTCGCGCGCCTTCGCGGCGAGCTCGGCGATGGACTGCTCGATCTCCGCGAAGCTCTTCCGGTCGGCGTCGCGCACGACCGGCACGACGAGGCCCTCCTCGCTGCCCACGGCGATGCCGATGTCGTAGTAGTGCTTCACCACGATCTCGTCGCCCTGGATCTCCGCGTTGACGTGCGGGAACTGCTTCAGCGCGCCGACGACCGCCTTGGTGAAGAAGCTCATGTAGCCGAGCTTGATACCGTGCAGCTTCACGAAGACGTCCTGGCGGCGCTTGCGCAGGGCCTGGACGGCGGAGAGGTCCACCTCGTTGAAGGTGGTGAGGCTCGCGGTCGTCTGCTGCGCCTCGACGAGCCGGCGGGCGATCGTCTGGCGGCGGCGCGACATGCGCTCGCGCGTCTCGCGGCCCTCGCGGACGGGCTGCGCGGGCGCGGCGGGCGCGGCGGGCGCCTGCGGCGGTGCCTGCCGCTGGGCCGGCGCCGGCGCGGGGGGCTGCGGCGGGCGCGTCCGCTGCTCGACGATCTGGAGGACGTCCTCCTTGGTGACGCGGCCGTTGGGCCCGGTGCCGCGCACCTCGGCGAGGTCGATGCCGTGCTCCCCGGCGATGGCGCGGGCGGCCGGGGAGACCTGCGCGCCCTCGCGCGCCTCGGCGTGCGGCGCACCGGCGGGAGCGGCGGCCTTCTCCTCGTACTTCGCGCTCGCGGTCTCGCCGGCCTGGTCTGCCGTGGTGGCGCCCGCCGCGTCGTCGATGCTGCCGAGCAGGTCGTCCACCCCGACGGTATCGCCCTCCTTCTTGTCGATGCTCGCGAGCACACCCGCCTTCTGCGCCGCGACCTCGACGGTGATCTTGTCGGTTTCGAGCTCCACCAGCACCTCGTCCTTGGCGACCGCCTCCCCCTCCTGCTTCGTCCACCGGCCCACGGTCGCCTCGACAACGGACTCGCCCAGCGGTGGAACTCGGATCTCGACCGACATCGGATATCGCTCCGGATTACTGTGGAAAGGTCGTCGGTCGGCGGTCGGCGGTCGTCGGGC
>DASSTO010000183.1:0-5784 GCA_035707865.1 Longimicrobiaceae bacterium
GGTCGATCCGGACCGGACGATGTACGACCTCGCCTCGCTCACCAAGGTCGTCGCCACCACGACGGCGGTGATGCTGTTGGTGGAGGACGGCAAGATGTCGCTCGACGCGCCGGTCTCCCTCTACCTGCCCGAGTTCTCGGGCGGCGCGAAGGACCGCGTGACGATCCGTCAGCTGCTGACGCACACCTCCGGTCTCCCGGCGGGCGTCGAGCTGTGGGGCACGCCCGACGAGGCGCTCTACCGCGCCATCACCACCCCGCTGGTGCGCGAGCCCGGCACGCGGGTGGAGTACTCGGACATCGGCTTCGTCGTGCTCTTCGCCGCCGCGCAGCGCGCCGCCGGCGAGCCGCTGCCCGAGCTGCTGCGCCGGCGCGTCTGGGCCCCGCTCGGGATGAACTCGACGATGTACGCGCCCGGGCCAGACTGCACCCGCTGCGCGCCGACGCTCACGCGCAGCGACGGCAGCTTCTACCGCGGCGAGGTGCACGACCCCATCGCCCACGCGCTCGGCGGGGTGGCAGGGAACGCGGGGCTCTTCTCCACCGCCCACGACCTGGCCCGCTTCGCCGAGATGCTCGCCGGCGGCGGCGAGCTGGACGGAGTGCGCGTCCTCCAGCGGGCGACGGTGCAGAAGTTCACCCATCGCCAGCCGGGCGCGGGGACCCGGGCCCTCGGCTGGGACACGCCCGACCCGCGCGGCTACGGCGCGGCCGGGCTCAAGATCTCGCCCAACGCATTCGGTCACACCGGCTACACCGGGACCTCCCTCTGGGTGGACCCGGACCGCAACACCTGGACGGTGCTGCTCGCCAACCGCACCTTCGCGCCCCGGGCGAGCAACGAGATCCAGTCGGTGCGCCGCCGCGTGCACGGCTGGGTGGCGGACGCGGCCGACGACGTCACGAGCGAGATGGCCGCGCGCTGAGAGGGACGCGGTCGCGGGGCGGCGCTCGCACCGTGCCGCGGGAGGGCGGTCGAGCGCGGCTCGGCCGCCCTCCCGCGCTTGCCCGCCCCCCGGCGAGCCCGTATTTATCGGCGGAAGCCGCTTCCCGCGCGGAGGCGGCCCTCGACCCCGCGCCCAGCCGGAGGCACACCGATGCTCGTCTACCTGAATGGAGAGTTCCTCCCGGAGCGCGAGGCGCGCGTTCCGGTCGAGGACCGCGGCTTCATCTTCGGGGACGGCGTCTACGAGGTGACGCGGAGCGTGGACGGCCGCCTCTTCGAGGAGCCGACCCACTGGCGGCGGCTGCAGCGCAGCCTCGGCGCGATCGAGATCGACATCTCCGGTGCCCTGGACCGCGAGGCCGTCCGCGAGATCTCGGAGCGGCTGCTGCGCGAGAACGGGCTCACCGGGGGCCACGCGATCGTCTACCTGCAGATCACGCGCGGCGCGGCGCCTCGCACGCACTGGTTCCCGCCGGCCGGCACGCCGCCCACGGTCTTTCTCTCGGCGCAGCGCCTCGAGATCCCGCGCGAGCTGCGCGAGCGGGGGGCGGACGCCATCACGCACCCGGACCAGCGCTGGGCGCGCTGCGACCTGAAGACCGTCAACCTGCTGCCGAACGTGCTGGTGAAGCAGCGCGCCCACGCAGCCGGCGTCTTCGAGGCCATCCTGCTGCGCGACGGCGTGGTGACGGAGGGGACCTCGTCGAACGTGTTCGGGGTTCTAGGTGGCGAACTCCGCACCGCGCCGCTGAGCAACTACATCCTCCCCGGCGTCACGCGCGGAGTGGTGCTGGAGCTGGCGCGCGAGCGCGGCCTGCCGGTGAGCGAGCAGCCGATCACCCTCGAGGAGCTGCCGAGACTCGATGAGGTCTTCCTCACCGGGACGACGACCGACGTGCAGCCGCTGGTGACGGTGGACGGGCGGCCGGTGGGAACGGGCCGCGTGGGCCCGATCGCCCGCGCCCTGCAGGAGGCGCTCTACCGGCGGATGGCGGAGTGAGCCGCGCAAGCGCCCGGCAAGTGGATTGCAAGTAAAAGACTGAAACAGAGATGCGGGATGCGCACGCGGACCCCGGGCGATCGCGGGAAGAACCGCGTGACGCGCCATCGACGAATGAAGAAGGCATACAGATGCACGACGGAAGCAGAGCCGTGGAGGCGGGTGCGGCTGTGGACCCACCGATGGAAGAGGGAGAGCCGACCCCGGGGTTGATCGACACCGTGCGCGAGCGGGTGCTGCATCGGCCCCGGCGCCACGTCGCCAAGCGGCACGTCGTGGGATTCGGACGGTTGATGGCCCTCGCCTCCGGCGTCGGCCTCTGCGGCGGTCTGCTGGCCGCCGCCTACTACTTCCTCCTCAGCGGCGCGCTCTCCGCGGTCTGGAACCACCTCGCACCGGCCCTCGGCGCGCCCCTCTCCCCCGAGGAGGCCGCGCACGTCCCGCCGCCGCACCCGGTGATCACGGCCTCCCACGGCCTGAGTCAGATCCTGCCCGGGCCGTCGCCGATCTGGGTGATCAGCGCGCTCGGCGGCGTGCTCGTCGGCCTGGCGCTCTGGAAGCTCGGCACCCCCGGCGAGATCTCCGCGGTGGTGAACAACATCCACGTCAAGCGCGGGCGGATCGACATCCGGCAGACGCCGTCGATGGTCGTCATCTCCCTGCTCTCGATCAGCTTCGGCGGCAGCGCGGGCCCCGAGGCTCCCCTCGTGCAGATCATCGGCAGCCTCGGAAGCTGGGTCGGCGACCGGCTGCGCCTGCACGCGAGCCTCGTGCGCACCCTCACCTTCTGCGGCATGTCCGCCGCCCTGGGCGCCTTCTTCGGCGCGCCGCTCGGCGGCGCCCTCTTCGCCCTCGAGATCCCGCACCGGCGCGGCCTCGAGTACTACGAGGCACTCGTCCCCTCGGTGGTCGCCGCTACGCTCAGCTACGTCGTCTTCCGCGCCTTCGTCCCGGCGTACGGCCCTTTCGGGCTGCTCCTGCCCGTCCACGAGGCCATGCCGCAGATCACCCTCACGCACGTCCTCGAGGGCATCGGCTTCGGCGTCTTCGGCGGCGCGGTCGGCGTGATCTTCATCTACCTCTTCCGCACCATCGGCCGCCTCCTGCACCCCATGCGGCATCGCAGCGTCGTGCTCGGCGCCGTGGGCGGCCTCAGCATCGGCGTGATCGCCCTCCTCATGCCCGCCGGCTTCCCCAGCACCACCTTCTTCTGGGGCGAGTACCAGATCGGCGACATGGCGGGCATCGACCGGACGCTCATCACCCGCTACGGCCTCCACATCGCCATCGCGCTGCTCGTCCTCTTCGCCTTCCTGAAGATGGTCGCCGTCGGCATGACGCTGCACTCGGGCTTCCGCGGCGGCTTCATCTTCCCGCTCTTCCTGATCGGCGCCGCGCTCGGAATGGCCGTCTCGATCGGCACGCACGGGCTGTTCTCCGCGCCGGTGGCGATGCTCTGCACCATGGCCGCCGTGAACGTGGCCGTGACCAAGACGCCAATCAGCAGCGCGGTGATCCTGACCACCGTATCGGGCACCTCGATGCTGCCGGTGATCGGGGCGGCGTGCCTGGCGAGTTTCGTCCTGACGACGCGGGTTTCGCTGATCGAGACGCAGCGCTCCCGGGCCGCGGTGCCGCCGCCGCTGAGCGCCGAGGGCTGAGCCGGACGGTGCCGCGGCGTACGCGCGTCGGTGGCGGCCCGCACCGCCACTGGCGCGCGAGTTGCCGGGTCGACATCTTGTAGGCTCGGCGCTGGAAGTCGCGCCACCCGTCCGCAGCGTCGTCCTCAGGCGAATCCATGCAGAGACCCTGGCACATCCCCGCCCCGCCTCCCGGCGGCCTCGACGCTGTCGACGGCGCGGCCGTGCTGCGCGAGGATTTTCGCTCGCTGGGCCTGGTGCTCTGGGACCTGGCGCGGGACGCTCTCCGGTGGCTCGACACGGCGCCGGAAGACGCGTGCTCGTCGCCGTCGCACGAGCGCACGCGGCGGACGGTGGCGAACGATCGTGCCGACGAGCCCGAACTCGCCTCGATCCTCCTCCTGCTCACGGGGATGCTCGCGGACCGGCGGTCGGGCAGTCGCCGCGCGGTGGCGCTCCACTGCGCCCACGTCTCCGCCGCGGCGGAGCGCGAGGGCGCGCCCGCCACGGCGCTGCTCTTCGCCGAGGTAGCGGGCCGGTTGTCGCCGGAGGACGCCGAACTGGCCTACCGGGTCGGCAGGCTCGCCCGCCGGAACGCCGATTACGGCCGCGCGCAGACGTGGCTACGCCAGGCGATCCTGCTCGGCCGCCACAACGGGGACGTGCTGAGCTACGGGCGCGCCTATTCGGGCCTGGGCAACCTCGCGATCCAGCGCGGCGACTACCCGCGCGCGCGGCGCTACCACCGGAAGGCCCTGGGGATCGCGCGTCGCTACGAGCTCCGTGAGTTGGAGGGTCAGGCGCTGCACGACCTCTGCGGAATCGCGGTCGAGGCGGGCGAGCTCGACCAGGCGGAATGGCTGGCGCGGCAGGCGTGCGTGGCGTACGGCCATGGTCATCCGCGCCTCCCCATCCTGGCGCACGACGTGGCGTACGCGTGGATGAACGCGGGCTACTTCCGGCTTGCGCTACGGGTGTTCGAGGCGACGTTGCTGCACTACGTCAGCGTGGAGGAGCAGCTGGACGTCCTCTCGGACCTCTGCCGCGCCGCGGCGGGTGCCGGAGACCTGCCGCTCTACGAGCAGTGGTGGAAGAAGACGTGGGCGGCGATCGCGACGACCTCGGTCCGCGACCACGTAGCGCAGGCACTCGTGGAGCTGGCGCGCGCCAGCTCCAGCGCGGGGCACTGGTCCCGCGCCGAGACCGCGGCCCGCATGGCCCTCGGCCTGGCCGTCGAGCGGCACGAGGCGCGCATCCGGCTCACCGCGGAGGCGCTCCTCGACTCGATCCGCGCCGACCAGACGGCCGCGGAGAGGCTCGCCATCGGGCGCCCGGCTCCGATCGCCACGCCCACGGCGGCGGAGCGGAAGCTCGGCGACTATCTCATCTCGTATCTGGCGGGCCAGCCGACCGCGGCGGTCTAGGCCGCCGCGGCCGGCTGCTGCGAGACCTCAGTTTCCGCTGCCCGTCACCCCGCCGTCGGACGGCGGCTGGACGACGTTGCCGGAACCCGTGACGCCCCCGTCGTGCTTTGGCGCGACGACGTTCCCCGAGCCGGTGACCCCGGTATCGTACTGCCAGAGGTCGGGGCTGGTCGGACCGACGGGGCTCTGGGCGCATGCCGCGATGCCCGCGAGTGCGAGGGCTGCGACTGCCAGGCGGAGCGTTTTCATGGAGGTCTCCTTGCGGGTGGTGGGAAACGGCGGGACCGGCTCGTCGCGGCCCCGTTTCGCACGGCCTGACGCGGTGGGCACACCACTGCCGCGCGACGTCGGCGTGCTCGGCTCGCGCCGAGACGGAGCTCGTGTGGTGCCCCGACGACGAGTATCGGCACGAGTTTCCGGGCGCTCCAATCGCTCCCACGACACCGCCCGGCGCCGTCCACCGCCGCGCCCTCCCTCCTCCAGGACCTCCACCGGACCAGGCCGGGCCACTCGCGCCGGGGCGCGGGGCGGGTCCGGGGAGACGCACAGCCGATACCAGAGCCTCACCCCCGCGCCGGGCGCGAGTGGCCGCGCGGCCAGGGTCCACACCATATTCTCGCGTGCCCCGCCGGCACCCCCGCGTGATGCTGCCGACGGATCTCCAACGTGCTGGACACACCCTCCACCCGACATCACCATGAACGGCACCCCGGAGTGGCTCCCTGGCGCAGCGGCCCTCTGCCTGATCGGCTGCTTCGCCGTGTCCGCACCCGGC
>DASSTO010000184.1:0-2985 GCA_035707865.1 Longimicrobiaceae bacterium
CCGGGCGCCCGACGACCGTCTCACGCGCGCTTCGCGGCCACCGCCGGGGGACGGGCCACGCGCTGCGGCTCGGGCGCACCCTCCCAGGCGACGGAGACGATGCGCGACTGCTCGGCGCCGTGCTGGCTCGCGTAACCCTCGGCCGGGCTGGCGCGGTAGGGCCGGCCGTCGTAGCGCACCGTGACGTCGCTGCCCGCCAGGTCGAGGAGGCGGGGGAAGACGAAGCTCCACGCCCCCATGTTGCGCGGCTCCTCCTGCACCCAGACGACCTCGCGCAGGGCGGGGAAGCGCGCCATCTGCTCGCGAATGTGCGCCTCGGGGAAGGGGTAGAGCTCCTCGACCCGGGCGAGTGCCACGTTGCGGGCCCCGGTGCGCTGCTCTGCTCCGGCAAGGTCCACGTAGACCTTGCCGGAGCAGAGCAGCAGGCGCGTGACCTCGTCCTCCCGGCCCTCGACCGACTCGTCTCCGAGCACCGGGTGGAAGTGGCCCTGCGCGAGGTCCTCCAGCGAGGACGCGGCCATCGGGTGGCGGAGCAGGCTCTTGGGGCTCATCACCACCAGCGGCCGTGGGTCCGTGCGCAGCAGCGCGGCCTGGCGGCGGAGCAGGTGGAAGTACTGCGCGGCGGTGGTGCAGTTGACCACGCGCAGGTTGCCCTCGGCGGCCAGCTGGAGGAAGCGTTCGAGTCGCGCGCTGGAGTGTTCGGGGCCCTGACCCTCATAGCCGTGCGGGAGCAGGAGGACGAGGCCGGAGCGCTGCTCCCACTTCTGGTACGACGCGGCGATGAACTGGTCGATCATCACCTGCGCGCCGTTGGCGAAGTCGCCGAACTGCGCCTCCCAGATCACCAGCACGTCCGGATCGAAGACCGAGTAGCCGTACTCGAAGCCGACGACGGACATCTCCGAGAGCGGCGAGTTGCGCACCTCGAAGGAAGCCTTCGCGTCGGGGAGCGAGGCGAGGACGTCGTAGTCCGCGCCGGTGGCGCCGTCGTGCAGGACCAGGTGCCGGTGGCTGAAGGTGCCGCGCTCGGCGTCCTGGCCCGTGATGCGCACCGGCACGCCCTCCGTGAGGAGCGAGGCGAGGGCGAGCGACTCCGCGTGCCCCCAGTCGATGCCGCCCTCGTCCAGGGCCGCGCGCCGTCGCTCGAGCTGCTTCGCGAGCCGCGGGTGGGGCGCGAAGCCCTCCGGTCGCGCGAGGAGCTCCTCGTTGAGCTCCCTCAGCTCCGCCTCCGGCAGGCCCGTCTCGACCCGGGCCGGCTGCCGCGGCTGGATGTCGGCGCGGGCGTGAATGGTGCCGGCGCTCTCGTCCTCCTCCAGCTGCTGCTGCACCGCGGCCAGCTCGTCCATCACGCGCTGCAGCATCTCGTCCGCCTCCTCCTTCGTCACGATTCCCTCCGCGACGAGCTTCTCCACCCAGAGGTCGCGCGCGGTGGGCCGGCTGCGGATCGTCTCGTACATCTGTGGCTGCGTGAACGACGGCTCGTCGCCCTCGTTGTGGCCCCAGCGGCGGTAGCCCACCAGGTCGACGACGAAGTCCTTGTGAAAGCGCTCACGGTAGGCGTAGGCGAGCCGGATCACGGCCAGGCACGCCTCCGGGTCGTCGGCGTTGACGTGCACCACGGGGATCTCGAAGCCCTTCGCCAGGTCGCTGGCGTAGCGCGTCGAGCGGTCGTCCTCCGGGAGCGTGGTGAAGCCGATCTGGTTGTTGACGATCAGGTGCAGGCTCCCACCGACGCAGTATCCGGGGATCTGCGACATGTTGAGCGTCTCGGAGACGACGCCCTGGCCCGGGAAGGCCGCATCGCCGTGGATGAGCACCGCGAGGGCCTCGGCGGTATCGACGGTCGGGGTACCGGGGCGGCTGGTGTCGTCCTGCGCGGCCCGCGTCATGCCGACGACCACGGGGTCCACGTACTCCAGGTGGCTGGGATTGGGCGAGAGGGTGACGTGGACGTCGCGCCCCTCGATCTCGCGCGTGGTGCGCCAGCCCATGTGGTACTTCACGTCGCCCGTGAGGTCGTCCTGCGAGAGCGGGTGCTTGTGACCCGCCCCGGCGAAGCCGCCGATCATGAGTGCGTAGGGCTTCTCGAGGACGTGGGTGAGGACGTTGAGCCGGCCGCGGTGCGCCATGCCGATCACGACGTCGCGGGTCCTGGCGCGGCCCGCCTCGATGATGACCTCGTCGAGCATGGGCACCATCATGTCGGTGCCCTCGATGGAGAAGCGCTTCTGGCCGAAGAAGGCCTTGTGGAGGTACTTCTCGAAGCCCTCCACCTGCGAGAGTCGTCGCAGGATCGAGCGCTTCTCGTCGTCGCCCAGCGGGCTGCGGAAACGGCCGGTCTCGACCGCCTCGCGCAGCCACTCGCGCTCGCCCGGGTCCACGATGTGCTCGAACTCATAGCCCGCTGTGCCCGAGTACGTGGCGCGGAGCCGCTCCATCGCCTCGCGCGCGGAAGCCGCGCCCTGCGCGACGGGGCCGCCGACGATGCTCGCCGGGAGCGCCGCGAGCTCTTCCGCGCTCAGCCCGTGCGCCTCCGGGCGCAGTGCCGGGTCGAGCGCGGGGGGGGCGTTCAGCGGGCTGAGCTTCGCCGCCGTGTGGCCGCGCGCACGGATGGACGCCGCCAGCTCGTGCGCGGCGACGATCGCGCGCACGTCGGCGGGGACGGCCGTCCGACCGGGCGGAGCGCTCGGCGCTTCCGGCGCGGGGGGAGAGAAGGACTGGAAGTACGACCGCCAGCTGGGGTCGACCGACTGGGGGTCCTCCTGGAAGCGCTCGTACAGTCCCAGGACGTATCCCGCGTTGGGACCGTGGAATGCGCGAAGATCAGACATGATCCGTTTCCTTCAAGTGCATTGTCGTGCCGGCCCCGGTGCCGGCCAACGCAGCGGCGTCGAGCCGCTGTATACTAATGTAGCGACCCGCCCGCCGCTACACGTGCCGGGACGCTGCAGGATTCCGGCCTCGGTCTGGAATGGTGCATGCATT
>DASSTO010000185.1:0-8302 GCA_035707865.1 Longimicrobiaceae bacterium
GACCCAGCCGCGGATGTTCTCCAGGTCGGCGCCCTCCTGCGCGTAGGCGCGCTCGAGCAGTTCCAGCAGCCACGAGCGCACCACGCTGCCGTGGTTCCACAGGCCGGCGATCTGCTTCAGGTCCAGCCCGAAGTGCGAGGCGTGCAGGAGCTCGAAGCCCTCGGCGTAAGCCTGGAGCAGGCCGTACTCGATGCCGTTGTGGACCATCTTGACGAAGTGCCCGGCGCCGCTGGGGCCCACGTGCGCGTAGCCGTCCTCCGGCGCGAGCGCCCGGAAGATGGGCTCGCAGTGCTTCACGGCGTCGTCCGGGCCGCCGACCATGAGGCAGTAGCCCACCTGCAGCCCCCACACCCCGCCGCTCGTCCCCGCGTCGAGGTAGTTGAGGCCACGACCCTTCAGCTCCTCGGCGCGGCGGATGTCGTCGTGGAAGTTCGAGTTCCCGCCGTCGATGAGGATGTCGCCCGGCTCCATCGCGTCGGCGAGCGTGTGGATCGTCTCTTCCGTGGCCTTCCCGGCGGGCACCATCACCCAGACGATGCGCGGCGTGGGCAGCCGCCGCACCACGTCGGTGAGCGAGCTCGCCGCCGTGGCGCCCTTCGCGGAGCCGACCTTCTTCGTCAGCTCGGGATCGAGGTCGAAGACGACGACCTCGTGCCCGCGCTGGATCAGCCGCTCCGTCATGTTGCCGCCCATCTTTCCCAGCCCGATCATGCCCAGCTGCATGGTACCCCTCCTCCGGTTCGCGGCGCGCCGCCGGAGTGCGCTCCGGTCGACCGCCAGTGGGCTTGCAAGTAAACTGCCGCCACCGGGCTCCCGGTCAGCGGCACCGCTCGGCGGCGGCGCGTGCGGCCTCCGCGTGCGGGAACAGCGAGTGCGCCGCGCTCGCGTGCGCGCAGCGGGACTTCCGATTGCCTCCGCGCGAGAGCCGCAGCTGCACGCGGTAGTTGCCCGGGTCGAGCCGCGCGGCCTTCTCCAGCGCGGTCCGGCCGTGCGAGTGGGAGTAGATCGCCATCGCGCCGACCTCTCCCGCGCTGTGCACGGCCGCCAGACCCGAGAGGATCGTGAGCACGAGGAGTGCGCTCACGCGCCCGCCCCGCCCGGTGTCGACGCCGTGCGCCAGCTCCGGCGCCCAGAGGGCGCCCAGCGTCGCCCAGACGAGGAGCGTCGGCCACGCCAGCAGGAGCGCGGCGTCGAAGAGGCCCACCATCACCACCCCCGCCAGCGTGCCGAGCATCGCGAGCGCGCCGAGCGCCTCCTCCTCGTCGCCCGCCCGGCCCAGCTGGCGCACCCCGGTCACCGCGATGCTCACGAGGGCGAGCACGAGGAGGACGAACGCCGGGAGCCCGCGATCGGCGAGGAAGGCGACCCAGTCGCTGCTCGGCCACGGATTGGACGTCTTCCCGGGCTCGCTGCCGGACATGGACGGGTCGTGGCGGGAGGCGTACGCCGGGTACTCGACCGGCCAGTTCCCCGGCCCCACGCCGAAGACCGGATGATGGAGCGCCATCCGCACGCTGTTCCGGTACTGGATCAGCCGCCCGTGCCCGCTGCCCTCCTGGTAGTTCACGACGCTCTTCGCCGTCTCCAGGTACGGGGTGTCGCTGTTCCAGTGCAGGGTGTTGGGCAGCGCGAAGCCCGCCGCGGCACCGGCCGCCAGGAAGAGCAGCAGGAGCACGAAGTGGGCGAAGAGGCCGCCGCTGCGCCGCAGGGGGCGCGAGAGGAGCCAGCCGAGGAAGAGGACGGCGAAGACGACCGCCAGCGCCAGCCACGCCGCGCGCGAGCGGGTCAGGAAGACCGCCGCCGCCACGGCGCCCACTCCGACGGCCCCGGCGACGAAGCCGAAGGAGCCGCGCGCGCGGAGCGTCACGAGCAGGAGCACCGGCAGGCCGAAGGCGGCCACGTGCGCGATGAAGTTGCGGTTGCCCAGCGTTCCGCCGGGCGCGCGGTTGATGGAGAAGAACTCCGTCTCCAGCCCGTACGTCTGCGCGAGCGACGTGGCCGCCGTGAGCACGACCGCCACGGCGATGGCGATCAGCAGCGGTCGGGAGAGCCCCGCCCGCCGGATCCCCCGGGCGCACCAGAAGATCACCACGCCCGAGACGCTCACCGCCAGCGCGCGCGCCGCGAGCCACGGGTTGGTCGCGAGCAGGGCGGAGACCAGGCCGAGCGCGAGGAAGCCCACCAGCAGCGCGTCCACCCGCGTCGCGATACCGCGCCGGGCCGCGCCCAGCATGCAGAGGCCGGCGAGCAGCGCCGTCGCGTGCAGCACCAGCTCCTTCGGGATGAAGAAGCGGTCGAGCTCGAAGAGCTTGTACGTCGCGGCGACCAGGACGACCGCGAGCGCACCGAGCTGCAGGACGCGCAGCGCGATGCGCTCGGCGGGGCTGGCGGTCCCGGGCACGCTCAGGCGCGGCCGGCCACCTGCGCGGTCTTCTGCTCGATGCTCTTCAGCAGCGAGCGGAAGGGATCCACGAACTTCTCCACCCCCTCCACCTGCAGGTCGTTCGTCACCCTGTCCATGTCGATGCCGAGCCCCGCGAGCTCGGCCAGCTGCGCGCGGGCCTCGTCCACGCCGCGATCGACGGTGCGCCGCGCCACGCCGTGGTCCGCGAACGCCCGGAGCGTCTTCAGCGGCATCGTGTTCACCGTCTCGGGGCCGATCAGCTCCTCGACGTAGACGACGTCGCGGTAGTCCGGGTTCTTCGTCGAGGTGCTCGCCCAAAGCGGGCGCTGCACCCGCGCTCCCTTCTCGCGCAGCGCGGCGAAGCGCTCGCCGCCGAAGACCTTCTCGAAGCGCTGGTACGCGAGCTTCGCGTTGGCGATGGCCGCCTTGCCGAAGAGCGCGCGGATCTTCGCCTTCTCCTCCTCGCTCCCCGCCTCCTTCAGCTTCGCCTCCAGCTGCTTGTCCACCGCCGTGTCCACGCGCGAGACGAAGAACGACGCCACCGAGGCGATGCGCTCCATCGGCTGCCCGGCCTCCGCCCGCCGCTCCATCGCGCGCAGGAACGCCTCCATCACCTTCTCGTAGCCCTCGAGCGAGAACAGGAGGGTGATGTTGATGTTGATCCCCTCCGCCAGGAGCTGCTCGATGGCGGGCACGCACTCGTCGGTGCCGGGGATCTTGATCATCACGTTTGGCCGGTCGACCGCCTTCCAGAATCGGCGCGCCTCCTCCATGCTGCCCTGCGCGTCCTTGGCGAGCTCGGGCGAGACCTCGAGCGAGACGAAGCCGTCGTGCCCGTTGGAGTCGTCGTAGACGCCGCGGAAGAGGTCCGCCGCGCGCTGGATGTCCTCGATCGCCAGGGCCTCGTAGATCTGCAGGGGCGTGGCGTCCCCGCCGGCGAGCGAGGCGATCGCCTCGTCGTAGTCGTCGCTCCCGACGATCGCCTGCTCGAAGATCGACGGGTTCGAGGTGACGCCCCGGACGGCGTCCTCGCGGATGAGCCGCGCCAGCTCGCCGTTCTCGATGATCTGCCGCCGGATGTAGTCCAGCCACACGCTCTGCCCGAGCGCGGCGAGCTCCCAGAGGGGGCCGGAGCGGGGGGTGGAGGATGCGGGGTGTTGGGTATCTGCCATGATGTCCTCTCGGAGGCTATGGGTTACGAGTTACGAGTTACGAGTTACGAGTTGAGCATACCCCAACCCGTAACTCGTAACTCGTAACTCCTACTTGCCGTTCTCCCGCGCGCCCAGCGCCGCGGGGCCCGCGGCCTTCTCGCCGCTCTCCAGAGCCGGCTCGGACTCGGCGAGACCGAGCACGGCGCGGGCCTTGTTGACGACGTTCTCCGTCGTGAAGCCCAGCTCGTGGAAGATCTTCTTCGCGGGAGCGGAGACGCCGAAGTGGGTGATGCCGACGACCTGGCCCTCCTCGCCGACCCAGCGGCTCCAGCCCATCGGGCTCGCGGCCTCGATGGCGACGCGGGCCCTGACCTTCGGCGGGAGCACCCTGTCGCGATACTCCCGCGGCTGGCGCTCGAAGAGCACCCAGCTGGGCATGCTCACCACCCGCGTGCGGATGCCCTCCTCCTCGAGCTGCCGCCGCGCGTCGAGCGCGAGCGAGACCTCGGAGCCGGTGGCGATGAGGATGACCTGCGGCTCCTCGCCGGCGCCCGCGTCGGCGAGGACGTAGGCGCCCTTGCGCAGCCCCTCCACCGCGCCGAGCCGGTCGCGGTCGAGCACGGGCACCCCCTGGCGGGTGAGCGCCATGAAGATGGGACCCTCCTCGTACTCCATCGCGAAGCGCCACGCCTCGACGGTCTCGGTGGCGTCGGCCGGGCGCAGGTCCACCAGGCCGGGAATGGCGCGCAGTGCGGCCAGCTGTTCGATCGGCTGGTGCGTCGGGCCGTCCTCGCCCAGGCCCACGCTGTCGTGCGTGAAGACGTAGATCACCGGCTGCTCCATCAGCGCCGCGAGGCGGATGGGCGGGCGCATGTAGTCGGAGAAGATCAGGAAGGTGCCGCCGTAGGGGCGCACGCCCCCGTGCAGCACCATGCCGTTCATCACCGAGCCCATCGCGTGCTCGCGCACTCCGAAGTGCAGGTTGCGCCCCGCGTAGCCGGCCGACTCGAAGCTCCCGGCGCCCGCCACGTCGGTGAGCGTGGAGGGCGCCAGGTCGCCGGCGCCGCCCATGAGCCACGACACCCGCTCCGCCAGCGCGTCGATCGCCTTCCCGGAGGCGGCGCGCGTGGCGATGGGCTTGTCGGCCGCGGTGAACCGCGGCAGCCCGGCGCTCCAGCCCGCGGGAAGCTTGCGATCGAGCGCGGCCCGGAGCTGCGCGGCGGCGTCGGGGAAGGCGGCGGCGTACGCGTCCCAGCGCTTCTTCCACTCCGCCTCGCGCTTCTTCCCCTCCTCCACCTGGCGCCGCATGAAGGAGAGCGCCTCCTCGGGGACGTAGAACGGCTGGTTCGCCGGCCAGCCGAGGTTCTCCTTCGTGCGGACGACCTCGTCCTCGCCCAGCGGCGAGCCGTGCGCCTTCTCCGAGCCGGCCTTGCCGGGCGAGCCGTAACCGATCACCGTCTTGACGCCGATCATCGACGGCCTCGCGTCGGCCTTCGCCCGCTCGATGGCGGCGTCCAGCGCGTCGAGATCGTTCACGTCCTCGACCATCTGGGTGTGCCAGCCGTAGGCGTCGAAGCGCTCGAGGACGTTCTCGGTGAAGGCGAGCCCGGTCGAGCCCTCGATGGTGATCGAGTTGTCGTCCCAGAAGTAGATCAGCTTGCCGAGCTGAAGGTGGCCCGCCAGGGAGGCCGCCTCGCTGGCGACGCCCTCCATCAGGTCGCCGTCGGAGCAGATGACGTACGTGTAGTGGTCGATCACCTCGTGGCCGGGACGGTTGTAGATCGCGGCGAGGTGCCGCTCGACCATCGCCATGCCGACGCCGTTGGCGAAGCCCTGCCCCAGCGGCCCGGTCGTCGTCTCCACGCCCGGCGTCATCCCGTACTCCGGGTGGCCCGGCGTGATGCTCTCCCACTGCCGGAACTGCTTCAGGTCGTCGAGCGTGAGCCCGTAGCCGGTCAGGTAGAGCATCGAGTAGAGCAGCATCGACGCGTGGCCGGCGGAGAGGATGAAGCGGTCGCGGTCCAGCCACCCGGGGTCGGCCGGGTTGTACTTCATGTGGCGCGTCCAGAGGGTGTAGGCCAGCGGCGCCAGCGCCATGGGGGTGCCGGGGTGGCCGGAGTTCGCCTTCTGGACGGCGTCCATCGACAGCGTCCGGATGGTATCGATGCAGAGCTGGTCCAGATCACGCGGCTGGGACATCGTATCGGGCCGTCCTTTCTCGGGTCACGGGATCTCGTTCGAGAGCGCCTCCGCGGGGGAGGATCGCTCGGTGCGCAGCCAGGGAGCGAGCGCCCCGGCGAGGGTCGCCTGCCGCCGCATCGCCGCGCGGTAGCGCGCGCGGCGCGCGGGATCGGGGGTGAAGCACGCCGCCGCCCCGACGGGCGCGGCCCCGAGCGTCGGCAGGAGCCCGAGGCATTCCAGTGCGACGAGCGCCGCGCCGCGCGCCGTGGCCTCGCGCTCCACCGAGAGGCGCACGTCGTGGCCCAGCACGTCGGCGAGGATCTGGGTCCAGACCGGAGAGGCCTGCAGCGCCCCGCCGCTGGCGCGGACCTCCGCGGGTCGCCCGACGACCTCCTCCAGCCGGGTGGTCACCGCCGCGACGCGATACGCGATCGCCTCCATCCAGGCGCGGAGCAGGTGCTGGGGGGGGGTCGTCTGCCGCAGGCCCGCCACGACCGCCTCGGTCTCGGTGAGCCACCCCGGGCCGCGCTCGCCGACCAGGTAGGGGAGCACCGTGAGCCCGTGCGAATCGGGCGGCATCCGGGCGATCTCCGCCTCCCACTCGGGCTCCCCCGGCAGATCGAGGAAGCCTCGCAAGAATGCGACCGCGTTCCCCCCGTTCGAGAGCGCCCCGCCCGCCACCCAGCGCCGCCCGTCGAGCCGGTAGCACCACAGCTCGTCGGGGACGCGCACCCCCTCCGCCGGCTCCCACAGCACCCGCACCGCCGCGGAGGTGCCGACGGTGGCGCCGAAGCGCTCCGCACCCACCGCCCCGCTGCCCGCGTTCGCGCACGCCCCGTCGCCCAGCGCGGGGAACCACGGCGTCCGCGCGAGCCCCGGCCAGCGGGCCGCGTACTCGGGGCGCAGGCCGCGCGCGGCTTCGCCCGCGTCCACCAGCGGCGCCATCTGGGCCTCGCGGACGCCGGCGGCTTCCAGCGCCGCCGCGTCCCACGCAAGGCCGTGCACGTCCATCAGCCCGCTGCCCGATCCCATCGAGTACGAGCACCGCGCGACGCCGAAGAGCCGCGACTCCAGGTACTCGGGGAAGGAGACCCAGTGCGCTACCCGCGCGAAGCCGGCCGCGTCCAGCTCACGAAGCCACACCAGCTTCACGAACGGGTAGCTCGGGTGCAGGAAGCAGCCGGTGCGCGCATGGTACGCCCGCGCGTCCATCCGCTCCCCGAGCGCCACCGCCGTGCCGGCGGCCCGCGTGTCGCCCCACCCGTAGACGGGCGTGAGCGGATCGCCCCGCTCGTCGAGCCCGACGAGGCTGTGCCAGAAGGCCGCGCACGCCACGGCGGCGATCTCCATCCCCGCCTCGCGCGCCCGCGCCACCGCCACGTCCACCACCGCTTCCACCCGGCCGGCCAGCGCGCCCGCGTCGCACTCCATCGCGCCCGCCGGTACGTTCCGCCAGGCGTAGGCGGAGCGCGCCTCCGGCCCCGGGTCCACGCCCCGGCCTTCCCGATCGTACAGCCACGCCCGCACGGACGAGCTGCCGACGTCCAGGACCAGCACCAAGGGCCCCGTCATCGCCGCGCTCCGTGCCGGCCGGAGCGCGGCCGGGCGCGGTCGCGCGGCAGACAATGTACCACTCTTTGGCGCGCCGTCCAGCACACGGATGTAGTCATGGGATGAGTCGGCCGCGCCGGGCGGCCGCGCCCGGCGCGGCCCGGCGTCAGGTGGAGTCCGGCTTCTCGGTGGTGCGGTCGCGGCTCAGCGCGTAGACGTAGACCGCGAGCGCGTGGACCTGCTCGGGCGAGAAGGCTCCGCCGCCGAGCACCGGCATCGGGATGTCGGCCTCCTTCGGGTCGGGGATCCCGTCGCGGATGACCTGCTCGATCCGGGGCAGGCTGCCATCGATGTCGATCCACTCGCCGTCGCGCAGCGAGGGGCCGAGCTGCGTGCCGCGCGCGTCGAGGCCGTGGCAGACGGCGCAGGTGACGAAGAGCTTCCGGCCCTCGCGTGCGGTCGTCTCCGTCTCGCCCTGCGGGAGCCGGGCCGCGAGCGCCTGGTCGAAGGGCTGCACCTCCTCCCCGCTCGCCTCCTTCGCCGGCTCGCTCGACTCCGGCTCCCCCCGCCCACACCCACCGAGGGCGCCGGCGAGGAGCGCCAGTGCCACGATCATCCCTCTCCAACGCCGCATTGAGCTCTCCGATGCAAGGTCCGAACGAAGGTGCAGCCGCGCGCCGCCGGTTGCAAGCGGTGTTCCGGGAACGGCCGCCGGTAGCAGCGGGCGGCTAGCGGCCGCGCCGCTCCCCGCAGTGGATGCAGAACCTCCACTCGGGTCGCAGCGCGGCGCCGCATTTCGCGCAGGGTTGCTCGCCCTGACCGGCGCCGCAGGCGGGGCAGAAGCGCAGGTCGGGTGCGTCGGGGAGCGGGGCGTGACAGGCACGGCAGAGCGCGGGAGGGACGGGGGCGGGCGGCGCCTCGGCCGGCCCGGAGGCGCGAGGGAGGGCCGGGGGAGCGGGCGGGGATTCCAGCGCGGCATCCACCGGCGCGGCCCCCGCGCCGGTGGATGCCG
>DASSTO010000186.1:0-14038 GCA_035707865.1 Longimicrobiaceae bacterium
CGCGACGCCCCTCTGCTCACCGGCCGGACCCGTCTGAGAGATGCTCACCACCCGCCACCCACGAGGCCCACCCAGTGCCGCAGGAAGAGGTACGCCAGGGGGAGCGTGAAGAGGAGCGAGTCGAAGCGATCGAGGGCCCCGCCGTGCCCGGGCAGGAGTGTGCCCGAGTCCTTCACACCCGCGTCGCGCTTGAGGAGCGACTCCACCAAGTCGCCGACCTGAGCCACGACGGAGATGTAGAGCCCGAAGACCGCCGCCTGCGTCAGGCTGAGGCGGTAGGTAGGGAAGCGGTCCAGCACGCGCGAGTAGAGGAGCGCGATCACGATGCTTCCGACCATCGCGCCGATCGCCCCCTGCACCGTCTTGCCGGGGCTCACGCGCGGGATCAGCTTCCTCGTGCCCCAGGCGCGGCCGACGAAGTACGCGCAGGTGTCGCTCGTCCAGGTGAGGAGGATGGGCGCGAAGACGAGGGCCGTGCCGTGCCAGGCGTCGACGATGCCGGGGAGGTGGCGCAGGAAGAGACCGAAGCTGAGCAGGCCGCCGGTGTAGAGCGCTCCCGTCAGCGTCGTGGAGATGGAGAGCAGCGGCTGGCCTTCCACGCCGCGATCCCAGATGGCGTAGGCCGTGACGGCGAGCGTGGCGAGCGTCACCAGGAGCCCGAAGCCGGCCGGGGTCCCGAGATCCGGCAGCGAGGCGGCGGCGACCACGACGAATGCCCCGGCGAGCGTCGCTCCCAGCGCACGCATCGGCTCCGCGCCCTTTCGCGCCGCCATCCGGTAGAACTCGAGCGCGGAGAGCACGGAGAGGACGACCAGCAGGGCGGCGAGCACCCAGCCGCCCAGGAATACGACGACGACGGCGACCGGAATCCCGATCGCCGCTACGATCACCCGCTGTGTGGTCTCGGACACGCGTCCCCTCCCGTGCTCAGCTCGCCGCCACCCGCCCGTACCTCCGCTCGCGCCCCTGGTAGTCCCGGATCGCCACGAAGAGTCGCTCCCGATCGAAGTCCGGCCAGAGCACGGGAGTGACGTGCAGCTCGGTGTAGGCGAGTTGCCAGAGCATGAAGTTCGAGATGCGGAGCTCGCCCGAGGTGCGGATCAGCAGGTCCGGATCGGGCACGTCCGCGCTGTAGAGCTCGCCGGCGAAGAGCGACTCGTCGATCTCGGCGGGAACGAGCGTGCCGCGCGCCACGCGGTCGGCGAGCCGGCGGGCGGCGTCGACGATCTCCGTCCGCCCGCCGTAGCTGATGCACAGGTTCAGGCGCAGCTTGGGCCCGCCGCGGGTATGCTCGACGATGCGCTCGAGGGCGGCGCGGGTGCGCGGGCCGAGGCGATCCGGCCGGCCGTAGACCATGACCTCGACGCCCTTCGCCTTCAGCTCCCGCTGTTCCTTCTTCACGTAGAGCTCCAGGAGCGACATCAGCGCGGTGACCTCGCCTGCCGGACGCTGCCAGTTCTCCTGGGAGAAGGCAAACAGCGTGAGGATCTCCACGCCCGCTTCGATCGCACCCTCGACCGCCTCGCGCACCGCCTTCATTCCCGCGCGGTGCCCGAACTCGCGCGGGCGGCCACGCGCACGCGCCCACCGACCGTTGCCGTCCATGATGACGGCGACGTGCCGCGGCACGTCGCCGCCCAGCTTGATCTCTGCCAGCTTCGATCCGGGTCCGGCCACGATCCACTCTGGAATGGGGAAGCCCGCGAGGGCGATCGTCTGCGGAGACTCCAGCGGAACCGCTAGACCTCCAGCACCTCGGCTTCCTTGTGCTTCAGCAGCTCCTCGACCTTCTCGACGTACTGGTCGGTCAGCTTCTGGGCGTCCTTCTCCTCGCGACGCGCCTCGTCCTCCGAGATCTCCCTGTCCTTCTGCCGGTTCTTGATCTCGGCGAGAGCGTCGTGACGAGCCTGTCGCACTGAGATCCGCGCGTCCTCGGCCATCTTGTGGAGGAGCTTCACGTACTCGCGGCGGCGCTCCTCGGTGAGCGGCGGGATCGGCACGCGCACCACCTTGCCGTCGTTCGACGGGTTGACGCCCAGCTCCGACGTCTGGATCGCCTTCTCGATGGGGCCGATCATCGCCCGGTCCCATGGCTGGATGACGAGGAGGCGCGGCTCCGGAGCGCTCACCGTGGCCACCTGGTTCAACGGAACGTGCGAGCCGTAGGCTTCCACCTTCACGCTGTCCAGCAGCGCGGGACTCGCCTTTCCGGTGCGCACACCGGAGAACTCACGGCGCAGTGCGTCGAGCGCCTTCTCCATCTGCTGTCGGGCCGACTGTAAGCTGGGCATGGAAGTTCAGCGGTCGAAGAAGCGTCAGGGACGGACGAGCGTACCGACCCGCTCACCGCGTACGGCGCGCGCCACGAGACCGGGCTCCTGGAGGTTCAGGACGACGATCGGGATGTCGTTCTCTTTGCAGAGCGAGATCGCCGCCGCATCCATCACCCTCAGGTCCCGGGTCATGACGTCCATGAAGCTGATCTCGGGAATGAACTCCGCCGTGGGGTCCTTCACGGGATCGGCGGTGTAGACGCCCTCCACCTTGGTGGCCTTGACGATGACGTCGGCCTCCATCTCGATCCCGCGCAGCACCGCCGCGGTGTCGGTCGAAAAATAAGGGTTCCCGGTTCCCCCCGCAAAGATCACCACGCGGCCCTTGTCGAGGTGCCGCAGCGCCCGGCGGCGGATGTAGGGCTCGGCGAGCTGCTCCATGCGGATGGCCGTGAGGACGCGGGTCTCCACCGACTTGCTCTCGAGCTTGTCCTGGAGGGCGAGCGCGTTGATGACGGTGGCCAGCATCCCCATGTAATCCGCGGAGACGCGGTCCATTCCCTGCTGGCTGGCGATGGTGCCGCGAACGATGTTGCCGCCGCCGATGACGATCCCCAGCGCGATCCCCATCTCGTGGAGGCCCTTGATCTCCTCGGTGAGCTTGTCGATCACCGGCGGAGCGATGCCAAAGCCCTGCTCTCCGGCGAGCGCCTCGCCGGAGATCTTCAACAGGACGCGCGGATAGCGGAGCCTGCCCTCCGCGGGCTCGGGCATCACTACTCCCCGAGCGCGTAGCGGGTGAAGCGGCGCACCTCGATCTTCTCGCCCGTCTTCGACGAGGCCTGGTTGACGAGGTCCTGGATGCTGAGCTCCGGCTGCTTCACGAAGGGCTGCTCCAGGAGAGTGGACTCCTGGAAGAACTTGTCCATCTTCCCCTCGATGATCTTGTCCCAGATCTTCTCCGGCTTGCCCGACTCCTTCATCTGCTCCCGGTAGACGGCGCGCTCGCGCTCCACCACCTCCGCCGGGATCTCCTCGCGCCGAACCGCCGCCGGGCTCGCCGCGGCGATGTGCATGGCGATGTCCTTCACCAGCTGCTGGAAGGCCTCGTTGCGCGCGACGAAGTCCGTCTCGCAGTTGACCTCGACGAGCACGCCGATCTTTCCGCCCATGTGGATGTAGCTGCCGATCGCGCCCTCGGTGGCCTCGCGGCCGGCGCGCTTGGCCGCCTTGGCCGCGCCCTTCGCCCGCAGCACGTCGATCGCCTTCTCGATGTCGCCGCTGGTTTCTTCGAGCGCGGCCTTGCACTCCATCATCCCCGCCCCGGTCCGGTCTCGGAGCTCCTTGACGTCCTTCGCAGTAATGGCCATTCGCATTCGTGGCAAAAAGGTGAGCGCACGACGGGGCCACGCACGGTTTCCCGGTGGCCCCGTCGTGCGGCAGCGTGCCCCAGCGCTCCTTACTCCGCTTCGGCCTCTTCCTCGCCGCCACCGCGAAGGTTCGCGATGACCTCGGGCTTCGGCCGGCGCTTGCGGCGCGGGCGACGCTTCTGCCCGCCCTTGCGCTCCTCGTCCGCCGGCGCGGTCTCGCCGGTCTCCGTCGAGTACGTCGTCGCCTCGGCCTCCTCGGCCCGGCGGCGGTCCTCGGCGGGCATCGCGGCGCGCGCCTCGATGACCGCATCCGCGATCGCCTGCGTGATCAGGCCCACGGAGCGGATCGCGTCGTCGTTGCCCGCGATCGGCACCGTCAGCAGGTCGGGATCGGCGTTCGTGTCGGCGATCGCGATCACCGGGATGCCGAGCTTGTTCGCCTCGCTGACGGCGATGCGCTCCTTCTTGGAGTCGACGACGAAGATCGCGCCGGGGATGCGCGCCATCTCCTTCACGCCCGAGAGGTACTTCTCCAGCTTCTCGCGCTCCCGATCGAGCATGAGGCGCTCCTTCTTCGTGTAGAAGTCGAAGGCGCCCTCCTCCTGGCCCCGCTCCAGCTCGCGGAGCCGGCGGATCTGCTTCTTGATCGTCGAGAAGTTCGTGAGCATCCCGCCGAGCCAGCGCTCGGTGACGTGGAAGGCGTTCGCGCGCTCCGCCTCGCCCTGGATGACGCCGCGGAGCTGCTTCTTCGTGCAGACGAAGAGCACCCGCTCGCCGCGCGAGATCACCGCGCGCACCAGCTCCTGCGCGAGCTCGATCTGACGCTGGGTCTTGCGGAGGTCGATGATGTAGATGCCGTTGCGCTCCGCGAAGATGAACTTGCGCATCTTCGGGTTCCAGCGGCTCGTCTGATGGCCGAAGTGGACTCCGGCTTCCAGGAGGTCCTGGACCTGGGGGGTCGCCATGAAAGGCTCTGCTCCTCTGTGCGGGCCTCGCGGCGTCCTCCGCCGCGCGCCCTCGGGTTGATCTTCCACCGCCTTCTCCCGCCCCGCCGACCGCCCGCAGGCGGCACCCGACGGGGCGTCGGGCGGTGTGCTTGGTATGGTCTCCAGCCACCGGTCCTCAGTCGCCGGTCAGCGTCGCCCACGAGCGGGCGCGCGACCGACGACCGGAGACTGACGACCGACGACCTCTTACCGCTTCGAGAACTGGAAGCGCTTGCGGGCCTTCGGGCGGCCCGGCTTCTTCCGCTCCACCTCGCGCGGATCGCGCGTCAGGAGCGCCTGACCACGCAGCCGGCCGCGGTACTCGCCGTCGACCTGCAGCAGCGCGCGCGCGATCCCGAGCCGAACGGCATCCGCCTGCCCGCGCAGGCCGCCGCCGCTCACGTTGACCAGCACGTCGAAGCGACCCTGCGTGTCGGTGACGGCCAGCGGCTGGACGAGCGACTGGCGCAGCACGGCACGCGGGAAGTAGTCCTCCAGCGTCCGGCCATTCACCTTCCACCGCCCCTCACCCGGGCGCAGGTACACGCGCGCCACCGACGTCTTACGACGCCCGAGTCCATGGTACTGCTCGCGCGCGCCGCCCTTCGCGGCCGCGCGGCGAGGCGCTACGGGCAGCGGCGCCTCCGGAGTCGCCACTTCCGCGGCGACCGGGGTGACCGCCTGCTCCTGCGTCGGATCCTGTTCGTTCGCCATACCGAAGATCAGAAGGTGAGGGGTTCAGGCTGCTGCGCCTGGTGCGGGTGCTCGGAGCCGGCGTAGACACGGAGCTTGTGGAACATCTGGTGACCGAGCGCGTTCTTGGGCAGCATGCCCTTGACCGCCAGCTCGATGACGCGCTCCGGGTGCTTCTCCTGCATCCGCCGGAAGGGGATGTGCTGCTCGCCCCCCATGTAGCCGGAATGGCGGAAGTACGTCTTCTGCTCCGCCTTGCGACCCGTCACGCGAATCTGCTCGGCGTTGACGACGATCACGAAGTCGCCCGTGTCGAGGTGCGGCGTGTAGATGGGCTTGTGCTTCCCGCGAAGGATGCTCGCCACGTGGCTCGCGAGCCGGCCCAGGACCTTTCCCTTGGCATCGACCACGAACCAGCGACGCTCGATCTCGCCGGCCTTTACGGAATAAGTCTTCATCGGGTCTCAATCCGCGCCGCTCGCGCGATCCGCCGGGCACGTTGCGCGTGCCCGGTCCTGAAATAACGGAAAACCGCCGCCCGCCGTCGCTTCTCGGGCGGGCTGCCGGACTCGGGACAGACGCGAACGATATGCGGAGGAAGGACGGGTGTCAAGACCGGAAGGGCGTCTTCGGTCTACGGTCGTCGGCTGTCGGTCGCCGCGCCGCCGACGGCGACAACTCCCCGACGGACGACCGAAGACTGACGACCGAAGACCCCCTATGGCAGGAAGGTCTCCAGGAAGCGGGCGCGCGACTGGTGGCGCAGGCGGGAGAGGGCGCGCTCCTTGATCTGCCGCACCCGTTCGCGGGTGATGCTGAAGCGCTCGCCGATCTGTTCCAGCGTGAGGGGCTCGGTGTCGCCGAGGCCGAAGTAGAGGCGCAGCACCTTGGCCTCGCGCTCGCTGAGCGTGTCGAGCGCGTCCTCGATGGAGCGCTGGAGCGCTTCGGCGTAGAGCTCGTCGTCGGGCCCCGCGGCGAACTGGTCGGATACGTAGTCGAGGAGCTGGCCATCCTCGCCGGGCACCAGGGGGGCGTCGAGGGAGAGGTGGCTCTGAGCCATCGCCAGGGTGTGCTTGATCTCCTCCTCGGAGAGGTCGAGCTCGCCCGCGATCTCCTCGAGCGTGGGCTCGCGCCCGAGCTCCTGCGTGAGCGACGAGGAGCGCTTCCCGATGCGGTGGAGCGTCCCCGCGCGGCTGAGCGGCACGCGGACGATGCGCGACTGCTCGGCCAGCGCCTGCAGGATCGCCTGGCGGATCCACCAGACGGCGTAGGAGATGAACTTGATGCCCTTCGTCTCGTCGAACTTCTGCGCGGCGCGCATCAGCCCGATGTTGCCCTCGTTGATGAGATCGGCGAGTGAGACGCCCTGGTTCTGGTAGCGTTTCGCCACCGAGACGACGAAGCGGAGGTTGGAGCGGACGAGGGTGTCGAGCGCTTCGGAATCCCCCACGCGGATGCGGCGTGCGAGGTCCGCTTCCCGCTCGCGGTCGATGAGAGGATACGCGCTGATCTCGCGCAGGTACTGGTCGAGGGATTCGGACTCGACGGCGATCTTGCGGATCGTGCTGCTGCCGTTCATCGGCACACCGTGGAGCGGAGCGGGGAGACGCAGATGGACTTCGAGCGAAGCCTCGGGGCTCTGGCGCCGAAGAGAGAACGCACCGGGGGTGGTGCGTGTGGAGGGTTTACGGGACGGAAGAACGCGCCGGAAGCGCGGTACCCGGCTGATTATGGAAAGGCCCCGTCCGCGTGTCAAGCCCCCCCGGCGGCGCCTCGCGGAACACTTCGGGGCTAGTCGATCGTCTGGCCGATGCGGCCCCAGCGCACCCGGGTGATCCACGAGAACGGATGGAGTGGGTCGGGGATGAACGAGTAGAAGACGAACATGGGTCGGCCGCGGATCGCCGCAGCGTCGACGAAGCCCCAGTAGCGGCTGTCCTCGGAGATGTCGCGGTTGTCACCGAGCGCGAAATACTTGCCCGGAGGCACCACGACGGGGCCCCAGTTGTCACGGGTCGGCGGGGACTCGCTGGCGCCGGCGTCGGCCGGCCGGTAGGCGAGCTGCCAGCGCATGCTCGGGTCCGAGGGATCGGAGAACGGGTCGATGTGGCGGACGTACGGCTCGCGCTGCGGCACGCCGTTCACGTAGAGCAGCTTGTCGCGCATCTCCAGCGTATCGCCGGGCACGCCGACCAGGCGCTTCACGTAGTTCGTGGTGGGGTCCTGCGGCGGCACGAAGACGACGACGTCTCCGCGCCGCGGCTGCGAGAACGCCGGGAGGTGGAGGTGAGTCAGCGGAATCGCCGGCCCAAAGACCGCTTTGTTCACCAGGAGGTAGTCCCCGACCATGAGGGTGTTCTCCATCGACCCGGTGGGGATCTTGTAAGCGGCGACCAGGAGGCTCCGGATGACGACGATGCAGACGAGGGCGAGCGCGACCGCCTTGGCACCCTCCCACATCCAGCGGCCGGTCGAGATGCTGCCGCGGCTCTCGTCCTCGGTCCGGTCCCAGGCGCGCCGGTAGCGCTCGCCGGAGATGCGGCGGCCCGCCTCGCCCCAGACGATCGGCGGCTCGGCACGATCGGGGACGCGGGGGACGTCGGAGCGGGCGGGATCGGAAGATCTCATGCGGGGTCACGGCTTCGGGTCACCGGCTGCGGCTCTGCGGCGTCTCTTACCCGCCCCGCGCGGAGCCCGTTCCTCGGAGGGCTAGTCCTCGCGGATCAGCTCGTACTTCTCGATCTTCTTGTAGAGATTGGATCGCGGCATGTCGAGGAGGCGCGCGGTCTCGGAGACGTTCCAGTCGTTCTCGCGCAGCTTGTGGAGGATGAAGGCGCGCTCCGCGGCTTCCTTGAAATCGGCGAAGGTCTCACACGTGAGCAGGTCGGCGGAGAGCCCCGTCGTCGACGCCTGTCCGCTGACGTAGAGCTCCACGTCGCGGGCGGTGACGGTGGGCCCGGGGGCGAGGATCAGGAGTCGCTCGACGCTGTTGCGCAGCTCGCGCACGTTTCCCGACCACTCCAGGTGCTCCATCAGCTCGACCGCCTCCGGCGCGAAACGCTTCGGAACGAGCGCGGACTCGCCGACCATCTGCGCCGCGAAGTGGAGGACGAGGAGGGGGATGTCCTCCCGGCGCTCCCGAAGCGGCGGCACGTGCAGGGGGATGACGTTGAGCCGGTGGAAGAGGTCCTCGCGGAAGCGGCCCTCCCGGATCTCGTGCGTGAGGTCCTTGTTCGTCGCCGTCAGCACGCGCACGTCCACGTGAACCGAGCGGGCGCCGCCCACGCGCGTGATCATCCCCTCCTGGAGTGCCCTGAGCACCTTGGCCTGGGCGGCGAGGCTCATGTCGCCGACCTCGTCGAGGAAGAGCGTGCCGCCGTCGGCGAGCTCGAACTTGCCGGCGCGGTCCTCGTGCGCGCCCGTGAAGGAGCCCTTCACGTGGCCGAAGAGCTCGCTCTCGATGAGCTCCGTGGGAATGGCCGCGCAGTTGACCTCGACGAACGTCTCGTCGGCGCGTGGTGAGAGGCGGTGGATGGCGCGCGCCACGAGCTCCTTACCGGTACCGTTCTCGCCGGTGATCAGCACCCGCGCATCGGTCGGGGCCACGCGCTCGATCCGCTCCAGGAGTTGACGAACGGCAAAGCTCTTCCCGACGATCTCGTAGCGGCTGTGGACCTCGTCGCGCAGCCGGGCGTTCTCGGCGGCGAGACCGCGCTGCTGCAGGGCGTTGCGCAGGAGCACGAGGATCCGGTCGGTGTCGAGCGGCTTCTCCAGGAAGTCGTAGGCGCCGCGCCGGGTGGCCTCCACCGCGGTGTCGATCGTCCCGTGCCCGCTGATCATCACGACGAGGGCCGCGGGGTCGAGCTCGCGCACGCGCGTGAGCGCCTCGAGCCCGTCCATGCGAGCCATCTTGACGTCGAGGAAGGTCAGGTCCGGGCGGAACTCCGGGTAGAGCTCGAGGAACTCCGCCGCCGTCCCGGCCGACCGGACGTCGTGGCCCTCGTACTCGAGCAGCTGGCTCAGGACGCGGCGGATCCCTTCCTCGTCGTCGACGACCAGAATGCGGGCCATGGCGGATTCACGAAGTCAGAACGAGGTACCCGTCCTCGACCTGCACCCGGCGGATCTGAGGCGGTAACGGGAGCACCAGCGCGTCGGCGCCGAGCTCCGGCTCCTCTCGCCGTCCCAGCTTCCGGAGCACGAGCGAGTAGTAGCGCTCGGGAATGGGGATTCCCGAGAAGACGACCCGGCGGACGTCGAACGCGGTGTGCCCCGATGGGAGGCGCTGGACGTGACCGACGACGGTGAGCGGCGCCGTATCGGGGAGCAGGAGCCGCAGCCGGTCGAGGTCGGGCTGCGAGGGGAGGCGGTCGGTGGGGATGCGGCCGCTCAGCTCCACCGTGTCGCCGCGGAGGCTCACCGTCGGCTCGTGCACCACCTCCAGCACGTCGCCGGGCGCCCGGTAGCGGAGCAGGCTGGTGAGCTCGACCGCCGACAGTCGGACGGTCGCATTGCCACCCTGCAGCCTGTCGAGCTTGGCCTGGGCCTGGGCGGCGGCCTCGGGGGACGCCTCCGTGTACTCCCGCTCACCGGCGAAGTAGCCGGCCAGGTCGCTACGGAACCACCACGCCAGGCCGCCCACGAGGACGGCCAGGACGATCGCCACCACGGCGCACCCCGAACCTCTGCGTCGCTTCATCGCTCCCCTCCAACGAGTTCGCGCACCGCCTCCACCGCTCGCCCGATCTCCTCGCGTGTCGTCGCCCAGCCGATGGAGAACCGCACGGCGCCGGTCTCGAGCGTCCCGAGCACCCGGTGCGCATCGGGTGCGCAGTGGAGCCCCGCGCGCACCAGGATTCCGAAGTCCCGATCGAGCCGGCGCGCGACCTCGGCAGACGTCACGCCATCGACCGTAATGGTGACGATGCCGGTCCCCTCGGGAGACGCGGGCGAGCGGACCCGTACTCCGGGAATCGTCTCGAGGCCCCGCCGCAGCTCGTGCTTCAGGGCGACCTCTCGCCCGTGCTGTGACTCGACGCCGCGCTCCCTCAGCCATTCCACGCCCGCGAGCAGGCCGGCGATCCCGGGGCCGTTCTGCGTTCCCGCCTCCAGGTGGTCCGGGTAGCTGGCCGGCATCTCCGGCGGTAGCGAGTCGGCGCCGGTCCCGCCGCTGAGGAGTGGCGCCACGTCGACGTCCTCGCGGACCCAGAGTGCACCCGTCCCCTGCGGGCCGAGCAACCCCTTGTGGCCGCTGAAGGCCAGGAGATCGACGCCCAGCTCCCCCACGCTCACCGGAAGATGCCCCACGCTCTGCGCGGCGTCCAGCAGCACGAGCGCGCCGTGCCGGTGCGCGATCTCGACCATCGCTCGCACCGGCAGCACGCTCCCCAGCACGTTGGAGACGTGCGGGAGGACGAGCAGGCGCGCCGGCCGCTCCCCTGCCCCGGCCACGAGCGCGTCCAGCTCGTCGAGGTCGACCGAGCCGTCCGGGCGACCACGCACGACCGCCTCCACCACCCCGCGTTCCGCCAGCGCGGCCAGCGGCCGGCGGACGGCGTTGTGGTCGTACTCCGTCCGCACCACGCGATCACCGGGGGCGAGGAGCCCGCGGAGCGCGGTGTTGAGGGCGTGCGTCGCGTTGAGCTGGAAGACGATGCGTCCCGGATCTCCCGGAATCTCCAGGAACGCGGCCAGCGCCAGGCGGCACCGCAGCGCCACCCGGCCCGCCTCGACCGCGCGCCCGTATCCGCCACGGCCGGGCGTCGCGCCGATGTCGCGGAGGTAGGCCGCGACCGCTTCCACGACCGGCTCCGGGCGGACGGCCGCGGTGGCGGCGTAGTCCAGGAAGATGGGGGAGATCATCCCGGCGGGAGCGGCTCCATGTCGAGCGAGACGTAGCGGAAGCCGAGCGCCTTGAGCGCGCGCGCCAGGTCGTGGTCGTCACCCAGGAGCATACGCTCCCAGTCGCCCTCCGCGACGCCGAGCACGGCGATCTCGGAATCGGTGCCCGCGGCGCGAACGGTCGCGCCGACGAAGCCGCGCGCGAGCAGCAAGCCCCTCGCCGCCGCGACGCGGTCGTCCGCGCTCACGCCGCACCCCCGAGCTGGAGGAGCGCCGCGGGAGAGAGGCCCTCGTTCAGGGCGCCCCGCCGATAGCCCTGGAGGTCGATCACCACCTCCCGGTACCCGGCCGCCCGGACGCCTTCGGCGATGGCCGCGCGCTGCTCTCGCACCGACGGCAGTTCGGAAGGGTGGACCTCGAGGCGCGCGACGTCGCCGTGGTGGCGGACCCGGAAGTCGCGCAGGCCCAGCGCCCGCAGCGCGAGCTCCGCGCGCTCGATCTGCTGGAGGCGCTCGCGCGTCACGGCGGTGCCGTACGGGATCCGGGAGGCGAGGCAGGGCGCGGCGGGCTGATCCCACGTGGGCAGGCCGAGCTCTCGCGACCAGGCGCGGATCTCAGCCTTCGTCAGGCCGGCCTCCAGCAGGGGCGACCGCACCCCGGCCTCGCCACCGGCCACGGCGCCGGGCCGGTGATCCCCGACGTCATCGGCGTTGCCTCCGTCCACCACCACCGCGAGGCCCCGCGCATCGGCGACCTCGCGCACGCGGCTCCAGAGCTCGGACTTGCAGAAATAGCAGCGGTTGGATGGATTCGCCGCGTAGCGCGGGTCGTTCAGCTCCGCCGTCTCCACCTCCAGCCACGGGATCCCGAAGCGCTCGGCCACCTCCCCGGCCGTCGCCTCCATCCAGACGGGGAGGCTGTCGCTCGTGCCGGTCACGGCGAGCACCTTCTCCGCGCCGAGGACGTCCACCGCGACGCGCGCCAGGAAGACGGAATCGACGCCCCCGCTGTATCCAACCGCCACGGACCCGAATTCGCGCAGCAGAGCCACGAGGCGATCACGCTTCTCCTGCATACTCGACCCTCCGGTTCACGGTACCGCACCGGAAGATAGCAGAAGCCCCCAGGCCGCGCGACCGTCGCCTCAGGAGCTCGTCGGCACCGTCTCCGATTCGGCACGGGCCTCGGAGACGGGCCGCCTCTGGGCGCGTGCCTGGAGCTCGAAGACGATCACCGCCGCCGCGAGCGGAACGGAGAGGAAGAGCGCGACGTCCGCGACGTTCCCGGGGGGGAGCCAGATGTCGCCCCAGCGGAAGGACAGGTAGTCGGTCACCCCCCAGTGGAAGGCGCGCTCGCCGAGGTTGCCGAGCATCCCGCCCGAGGCCAGGCCAACGAAGAGCCACGCCCACTTTCGGCGCTTGCGGGCCAGGCGGTGGCCGCGGCTGAGGACCTCGAAGAGCACCAGCGTCCCCAGGCAGGCGGCTCCGACCGCGATCATCTTCCGGCCGGTGAGCGGCAACCCGTCGTAGAGGCCGAGGATCATCGCCGGGTTGCGAACGTGCCAGAGCGCCACCCGGCCCGGGACGACGACATCGAAGCCGTGGAGCGGAACGTGGCTCGCGACGCTCCACTTGACCATCCAGTCCAGACCGGCGACGGAGAGCGCGATGGCGAGCGACGGGATCCAGCCGCGGTTGGGCTCCCGATCCGTAGCACGACGCCCGCCGCCGCGGTGCCTGCGGCGGCTTCCCTGCAAGCGCCGGCTCAGGCGCGTCGCCAGACTGCTCATCATGCTCCCGGTTCACGATCCCCGCGCGCCGCTCCGCGCGACCGCGCACATCCGACTGGGCGACGTGCACTCCCCATGCCGTACCGCACGGGCGCGCCGCCGACGGCCCGGGCGCGGCCGCATGCGGTCGGCCACGGTGCGAGGCGTCGCCTGGGGAGTCTCGGCTGGAGGGGAGAGTTCCGAGCGTATGATGGCCGTTACGACCCCGGCCGCTCAGGCGCGCAGGATCCGGTCGAGGGAGCGATACTGGATGGCCTCGGCCACGTGAGCGGTGCGGATCTCGGCGCTGCCGTCGAGGTCCGAGACCGTACGCGCGATCTTCAGCACGCGGTGATAGGCGCGGGCGGAGAAGCCCAGGCGGGTGATGGCGGTGCGCAGGAGCGCGTCGCAGGCTTCGTCGACGCGGCAGAACTCGCGTATCTCGCGCGGCCGCATGTGGGCGTTCGCGAAGATGCCGGCCCGGCCCGCGAGCCGCTCGCGCTGTCGCTCCCGCGCCCGGGTCACACGCGCGCGCACCGCCGCCGACGGCTCACCGGTACGCCGGTCGCTCAACTCGCGATAGCGTACGGCCGGTACCTCCACGTGCAGGTCGATACGGTCGAGGAGCGGGCCCGAGACCCGGGCGAGGTAGCGCTGCACCGCCTGCGGTGCGCACGAGCAGGGCCGCTGGGAGTCGCCGAAGTGGCCACAGGGGCACGGGTTCATCGCAGCCGCCAGCATGAAGCGCGCGGGGTACGTCAGGCTGACGCTGGCGCGGGAGATCGTCACTTCAGCGTCTTCGAGGGGCTGCCTCAACACTTCCAGCACGTTCCGTCTGAACTCCGGGAGCTCGTCCATGAAGAGGACGCCGTGGTGCGCGAGCGATACCTCGCCGGGGCGAGGCGTCGAGCCGCCGCCGATGAGCCCCGCGTCGGAGATCGTGTGATGCGGGGAGCGGAACGGGCGAGTGGCAACGAGCGCGCAGCCGGCGTCGAGCAGCCCCGCGACCGAGTGGATCTTCGTCGTCTCGAGCGCTTCATCGAGCGTCAGCGGTGGCAGGATGGAGGGCAGCCGGCGCGCGAGCATCGTCTTGCCGGATCCGGGCGG
>DASSTO010000187.1:0-3659 GCA_035707865.1 Longimicrobiaceae bacterium
ACCTGGACTACACGGATATCCGCCCGGACCGCGGGCGGCGCCGGGGCGGAATGCCCCCATCACCGGAGGAATAGATCGTGAGCGAATATCGGGTGGAGGTGCGCGTCGTTCCGCGCGAGGGAATCCTGGACCCGCAGGGCAAGGCCGTCGCGGGGGCGCTGAAGTCGCTCGGCTTCGGCGGCGTGGGCGAGGTGCACGTCGGTCGCCTCGTCACTCTCGGGCTCAGCGCGGACTCCGCGGAGGCCGCCGAGACCGCGGCGACCGAGATGTGCCGCCAGCTCCTGGCGAACCCCGTCACCGAGGACTTCGAGGTCCGCGTGCTGGAGGCGGCGGGGCGATGAGGATCGGGGTGGTGACCTTCCCGGGCTCCAACTGCGACTACGACTGCTACAAGGCGGTCCAGGAGGCCCTCGGCGCGGAGGCGGTCTTCCTCTGGCACAAGGACCACGACCTCGGGGGAGTCGACGCGGTCTTCCTCCCGGGCGGCTTCAGCTACGGCGACTACCTGCGCGCGGGCGCCATCGCGCGCTTCAGCCCGATCATGCGCGAGGTGCGGGAGTTCGCCGAGCGCGGCGGTCCCGTGGCGGGCATCTGCAACGGCTTCCAGATCCTCTGCGAGGCCGGGATGCTGCCGGGCGCGCTCATCCGCAACCGCAGCCTGCGCTTCATCTCGCGCCCCGTGCACATCCGGGTGGAGGCGTCGCGGCCGCCGTTCACCTCCGCCTATCGCGAGGGACAGGTGCTGACGATCCCCGTCGCGCACGGCGAGGGCTGCTACGTGGCCGACGACGAGACGCTCGACCGCCTGGAGGGCGAGGGACTCGTCGCCTTCCGTTACTGCGACGCGGCCGGCGAGATCACGCCGGAGGCGAACGCGAACGGCTCGGAGCGCAACATCGCCGGCATCGTCAACGAGCGCGGCAACGTCCTCGGGATGATGCCGCACCCCGAGCGCGCCGTCGACCCGCTGCTGGGCAGCGGCGACGGCGCGGGGCTCTTCCGGTCCCTCGCGGAGTGGCTCGTTACTGCGTAACGGTAACTTTTCGAGAGCGAACATGTCGGAATTCACTGCAGACGCGCCGCTCCCGAGAGCCGGCGACCCCGCCATCACTCCCGCGCTCGTCGACGAGCACGGGCTCTCGGGCGATGAGTACGAGAGCATTCTCGCCATCCTCGGCCGTGAGCCGACGTTCACGGAGCTGGGCGTCTTCAGCGCCATGTGGTCGGAGCACTGCGGCTACAAGAACTCGAAGCCGCTGCTGCGCACGCTGCCCACCACGGCGCCGTGGGTGCTGCAGGGCCCCGGCGAGAACGCCGGAGTGATCGACGTCGGCGACGGCCTGGCGATCGCCTTCAAGGTCGAATCGCACAACCACCCCTCCGCGGTGGAGCCGTACCAGGGCGCCGCGACGGGCGTGGGCGGCATCCTGCGCGACGTCTTCACGATGGGCGCGCGCCCCGTCGCCGTGCTCGACTCCCTGCGCTTCGGCGAGATCGACGGACCCGAGGGCGGGCGCGTGCGCTACCTGCTCGCGGGCGTCGTGAAGGGCATCGGCGACTACGGGAACTGCGTCGGCATTCCCACCGTCGGCGGCGAGGTCTACTTCGACTCGGCGTACGAGGGCAACCCACTCGTCAACGCGATGGCGATCGGCGTCCTGAAGAAGGAGGAGCTGATCAAGGGCGTCGCCGAGGGCGTCGGCAACCCGATCATGGCGGTGGGCTCGAAGACGGGCCGCGACGGCATCCACGGCGCCACCTTCGCCTCCGCCGAGCTGACGGAGGAGAACCAGAAGAAGCGGCCGCAGGTGCAGGTGGGGGACCCCTTCACCGAGAAGCTCCTGCTGGAGGCCTCGCTGGAGCTGATCCGCTCGGGTCACATCGTCGGCATCCAGGACATGGGCGCGGCCGGGCTCGTCTCCTCGTCGACCGAGATGGCGGCGCGCAGCGGGACGGGCGTCGACATCGAGATCACCGACGTCCCCGTGCGCGAGCCGGGGATGACGCCCTACGAGATCCTGCTCTCGGAGACGCAGGAGCGCATGCTGGTGGTGGCGAAGCGGGGCCACGAGGACGACGTCCGGGCGATCCTGGCGCGCTGGGACCTCGACGCGGCCACGATCGGGTGGGTGACGGACACGGGCCGCTATCTCGTCCGGGAGAACGGTCGGGTGGTGGTCGACATTCCCGGCGAGCCGCTGGTCGACGCATGCCCGACGTACACGCGCGAAGGGCGAGAGAGCCCCGAGATCGCGCGCCTTCGTGAGTGGACGCCCGCCGAGCTCCGGCCCCGGCCGGAGGAGGCCGACCCGACCTGGACACTGCGGCAGCTCCTCGACGCCCCGACGATCGCCTCGAAGCGCTGGATCTACGAGCAGTACGACAGCACCGTCCGCACGAACACCGTCGTGGGACCGGGATCGGATGCGGCCGTGATCCGGCTGCGCGGGACGCGCAAGGCGATCGCGGCCACCATCGACTGCAACGGCCGGTACGCGTACCTGAACCCGCGACGCGGTGGCCGGATCGCCGTGGCCGAGGCGGCGCGGAACCTGGTCTGCTCCGGGGCGCGGCCGCTGGCGGTCACCGACAACCTCAACTTCGGGAACCCGCTCAAGCCCGAGGTCTACCACCAGCTCTCGGAGGCCGTGCGGGGCATCGCCGAGGCGTGCACGGTGCTCCAGACGCCGGTCACGGGCGGGAACGTCTCGCTGTACAACGAGAACCCGCGCGGCGCGATCTACCCGACGCCGACGATCGGAATGGTGGGTCTGATCGAGGACGTGGCGCACGTGACGAGGTCGCACTTCGAGGCCGAGGGCGACGTGATCGTCCTGCTCGGCGGCAACACGGGCGAGCTGGGCGGGAGCGAGTACCTGAAGGTGATCCACGGGCTGGTGACCGGCGACGCGCCGGCGATCGACCTGGCGGTGGAGGCGGCGTTGCAGCACTCGCTGCTGGAGGCCATCCGAGCCGGCCTCGTCCGCTCCGCGCACGACTGCGCCGAGGGCGGCCTGGCGGTGGCGCTCGCGGAGAGCGCGATCGGCGGCGGTGGGCCATTCGGCGTGGAGGTCGACCTCGACGACGACCTGCCGACCGCCGCGCTCCTCTTCGGGGAGGCGCAGAGTCGCGTGGCGGTGAGCTGCACGCACGCGTCGGTCGACGCGCTCCTCGACCTCATGCGGCGGCGCGGCGTGCCGGCGGCGCGGATCGGGCGCGTCGGTCCGGCCGGGGGCGAGTTCGTCGTCCGCACGCGCTCGGGGGAGATCCGCGCGCCTTCGGCGGAGCTGGCGCGGATCTACGAGTCCGCGATCCCGCGCCGGATGGAGGGTGCGCCGCAGGCGGTCGACGCCGCCCTGCAGTCGGAGGTCTCTCTGCCGTGATGGTGGCACCCTCGCGCACGCGCGGGGTACCGGAGCACGTACCCGTCGGGCATGCCCGGCGTTGTATCATTTGAGGGGGAACACACCACATGTGTGGAATCGTCGGGATCAGCGGCGTGCCCGAGGCGGCGAAGCTCGCCTTCCTCGGGCTCCATTCGTTGCAGCACCGGGGCCAGGAGGCCGCCGGCATCGTCGCCATCGAGGCGGGCGACGACGGGACGGTGGGTATCCACAAGGGAACCGGCCTGGTCTCGGACGTCTTCAAGGCAGCCGAGC
>DASSTO010000188.1:0-31015 GCA_035707865.1 Longimicrobiaceae bacterium
TTGACTGATAGCTGATAGCCGATAGCCGGGGTGGAAGAGCGGCGGTGGGAAAGGGCCGGATCTTGCCACGCGGGCGGAGGGTAAAGGGGCGAGCGCCGGGAGGAGCCACGACAGAGAGGAGAATCCGTATGAGCGAGGCGACCGAGATGGTGCTGCCGATCGGAGCGGGAACGGGGCCGCGGACGGTGCTGGTGCTGGGGGGTGGGGGGATGAAGGGGATCGCGCACATCGGCGTCTGGAAGGCGCTGGAGGAGCGGGGCGTGCGGCCGGACGCGATCATCGGGACGAGCATCGGGGCGCTGATCGGGGCCTGTCTGTCGGGGGGGATGGGCTGGCGGGAGCTGGCGGAGCTGGCGCGCCGGCTGAAGCGGGAGGACATCATCCAGATCAACAAGCGGGCGCTGTGGCTGGGCGGAGTGCGGGAGTCGGCGGTCTTCGAGGGGAGCTGCTTCCAGGGCTACCTGAAGCGCTCGCTCCCGGCGCAGTCCTTCTCGGAGCTGAGGATCCCCTTCCGCTTCAACGCCGTCTCGCTGGTGACGGGCGACGAGATCTGGTTCGGAACGGGTCGTCGGACGGACGTGCCGCTGGCGGAGGCGGTCTATGCCTCGTGCGCCCTGCCGATCTACTTCCCCCCGGCGCGTCTCGCGGGCGACGTCCTGGTGGACGGCGGCGTGCTGGAGGTCCTGCCGATCGAGGCGGCGGTGGCGTGGGGCGCGGAGCGGGTCATCGCGGTGGACGTGGGCAGCGAGCTCCTCCCGCCGGACCCCGGCTACTTCGACGAGGGAATGATCGCGGTACACGACCGCGTGCTGAGCCTGAACCTGAGGGAGCAGCGCAACCGGACGCTGGAGAACTACCAGGGGCCGCCGATGGTGTACGTCCGGCCGGAGATCGGGCACCTGAACAGCTTCGACTTCGACCGCACGCAGTTCTTCCTGGAGGAGGGGTACCGGGCGGCGCGCGAGGCGATCGCGGCGGCGGAAGCGGCGTAACGCGGGGGGTGTCACTGGACTCCGGCTTGCGTCTGTCGTACCGTTTCCGTTCGACACGAGTCGGCGCGCGAGTGCCGCCGGCGCGACCGACCGTCCACTCCCTTCGGAGGCACCCGATGATGAGGCGAGCTCCTCTCTTCGCGATTCTCGCGCTCGCGCTCGGCGCGTGCGCACGACCCGCGAACCTGCCCGCCGGGCCCGAGCCGGGGCCGGAACCCGCGCCCCCGCCGGCCGTCTCGCGGACCGGCCCGCCGCCGCACGACTGGTGGCAGCTGAGCCCCTACACCGAGGGCTGGCGCGGCATCGGCGCCGAGCGCGCCTACAGCGAGCTCCTCTCGAAGCTGCAGCCGAAGGACACCGTCATCGTGGGCGTCATCGATTCGGGCGTCGACATCAACCACCCCGACCTCGACGACGTCGTCTGGACCAACCCCGGCGAGATCGCCGGCAACGGGAAGGACGACGACGGTGACGGCTACGTCGACGACGTGCACGGCTGGGACTTCATCGGAGGGCCGAAGGGCGACATCGACCAGGAGCGCCTCGAGCTCACCCGCCTCTACGCGGCCGACAGCGTGCTCTTCGAGGGCGTGAACGCCGACACGCTCTCCACCGCGCGCCGGGCGGAGTACGATCGGTACCGGGGCTACAGGAAGGAGCTGCAGTCGAAGCGGGCCGAGATCCAGCAGCAGCTCGCGCAGACGCAGATGGTCTCCGCGGCGTTCGATCGCGCGAGCATGCTGCTCCGGCAGGCCACGGGCAGCGACTCGCTCACGATGCAGAACGTGCAGGCGGTGAACCCCACCGCGCCGGACGTGGCGCAGGCGAAGGTGATCTGGCTGGAGCTCACCCGTCAGGGCGCGACGAAGGACGTCATCCAGGCCGCGGTCGACGACCTGGAGACGCAGCTCCGCTACGGGCTCAACCCCGCGTTCAACCCGCGACCGATCGTGGGCGACGACCCGGACGACGTGAACCAGCGCTTCTACGGCAACAACGACGTGATCGGGCCCGACGCGCTGCACGGCACGCACGTCGCCGGGATCATCGGGGCCGAGCGCAACAACGGCTTCGGGATCGATGGCGTGGCGGCGCCGGTGCGCATCATGAGCATCCGCACCGTGCCCGACGGCGACGAGCGTGACAAGGACGTCGCCAACGCCATCCGCTACGCGGTGGACCACGGCGCGAAGGTCGTCAACATGAGCTTCGGGAAGGCCTACTCGCCGCAGAAGGGCGCGGTGGACGACGCGGTGCGCTACGCGGCCGACCACGGCGTGCTCCTCATCCACGCCGCGGGGAACGACGCCGCCAACCTGGACGAGTCGAACAACTACCCCACGCGCCGCTACCTGGACGGCGGCACGGCGCCGAACTGGATCGAGGTGGGTGCCTCCACCTACCGCGGCGACACGCTCGTCGCCTCGTTCTCCAACTACAGTCACACGATGGTGGACGTCTTCGCCCCCGGCGAGGCGATCTACTCCACCGTCCCCGGCGGGAAGTACGAGAACCTGCAGGGTACGAGCATGGCCGCGCCGGTGGTGACCGGCGAAGCGGCGCTGCTGATGGCCTACTTCCCGAAGCTGACGCCGCGGCAGGTGAAGCAGATCATCCTGGACTCGGCGACCCGCTACCCGGGCCTGCAGGTGGAGCAGCCGGGCGAGAGCGGCGCGATGGTCCCGTTCTCCCAGCTGTCGATCAGCGGCGGCATCGTGAACGTCTACCGCGCGGTGCAGATGGCCGAGCAGATGACGGGGCGGCACTGAGCGGCGGCCCGTTCACGAGCGCAGGCCCGCGCTGAGCCGCCAGGCCAGCACCGAGGTGGCCGCGCCGGCCGCGCCCGCCGCGCAGACGAGCGCGGCCGCGAGGCCGGCGCGCTGCCGCTCGGAGAGGTAGAGGCCCAGGCCCCGGTCCAGCCGCTCCGCCGCGCGCGCGAGCGGCTGGCCGGTCCGGCCCGCGACCGACCCGACCGCGCGGCAGACCGCCCACGCGGCGAGTCCCCCGCCCACCCTCCCGCCCGCCATCCGCTCCGCCAGCCGATCGTTTCTCTTCATCGCTCGCTCCTGTTCGGGGTACAGCCGGGCAGCGCGGGCAGGTTCCGTTCCCGCGGTCCACCTCCCCTCGCGCGCGCCGCGCCCGGCCTGTATCGTGCACGGCCCCGTGGCCGAACCCGACCCGAGACCGACGCGACGATGACCGATCCGACGAGCCGTACGGAAGCGGCGGGCGCTCCGCTGGAGCCGTTCGAACGAGATACCATCCCCCGCATCTTCCTGCACGGCCTGGAGCGCTACAGCGAGGGCCCGGCGATGCTCTTCCGGCAGGCGGGCCAGTGGCGGCCGCTCGCGCCGGCGGAGGTGCAGCAGCGCGTGGCGCGCCTCGCCGCGGGCCTGGCGCAGCTCGGGATCGGGCGCGGCGATCGGGTGGCGCTCCTCTCCGAGAACCGGCCCGAGTGGGCGATCGCCGACTACGCCGTCCTCGCCCTCGGCGCGGTGGACGTGCCCATCTACCCGAACCTGCCCGCCGACCAGGTCGGCTACATCCTGCAGGACTGCCAGGCGAAGGCGATCCTCGTCTCCACCGAGGAGCAGCTGGCGAAGGTGCAGCAGGCGCGCGCACGGGCACCGATGCTGGAGCACGTGATCGTCTTCGACGAGCCCGGCGCGACGCGCGGAGTCCTGCGGCTGGAGGAGACGCTCGAGACGGGTCGCGCCGAGATCAAGGCCGGCCACGCCGCGCCCCTGCGCGACCAGGCGATGGACGTGCGACCCGACGACCTCGCGACCCTCATCTACACCTCCGGGACGACGGGCCACCCCAAGGGCGTGATGCTGACGCACCACAACCTCGCCTACATGGTCGCGGCGACGCGCCAGCACGGTACCCTCCCCGTCCACCCGGGCGAGACGGCGCTCTCCTTCCTGCCGCTCTCCCACGTCCTGGAGCGCGCGGGCGACTATTACTTCTGGGACGGCGGGGTGACGATCGCGTACGCGGAGTCGACCGCCACGGTCGCGGAGGACCTCCCCGCCGTCAGGCCGCACGTCATGGTCTCCGTGCCGCGGCTCTTCGAGAAGATCTACGCGAGGATGATGGGGGCGACGGGACTGAAGAGACGGATCGTCCGCTGGGCGGCAGAGGTGGGAGAGAGATGGGCGGAGGCGGCCGAGCGCGGAGAGGCGCCGGACACCGGGCTCTCGTTGCAGCACGGCCTCGCCGACCGGCTCGTCTACGCGAAGCTCCGCGAGCGCACCGGCGGCCGGCTGCGGACGCTCATCTCCGGCGGGGCGCCGCTCGCGCCGGAGATCGCGAAGCTCTTCTTCGCCGCGGGCCTGCCCGTCTACGAGGGCTACGGGCTCACGGAGACCTCGCCGGTGCTCACCGCCAACCGGCCCGGCCAGCTTCGCTTCGCAACGGTGGGGGTTCCCTACCCCGGCGTGGAGGTGCGCCTGGGCGACGAGGGCGAGATCCTGGCCCGCACGCCGGGGCTGATGCGCGGCTACTGGGGCCGGCCGGAGCTCACGGCGAAGGCGATCGACGCCGAGGGCTGGTTCCACACCGGCGACGTGGGCGAGCTCGACGCCGACGGCTTCCTGCGCATCACCGACCGCCTGAAGGACCTGATCGTCACGGCGGGCGGGAAGAACATCGCCCCCCAGCCGATGGAGAACCGCATCGCGCTCTCTCCCTTCATCGACCAGGCGGTGATCCTCGGCGACCGCCGCCCGTACCCCGTGGTCCTGATCGCGCCCGACCGCGCCGCCGTCGAGGCGTGGGCGCGGCAGGAAGGCGTCGAGCCCGGCCCGGGCCTCCTGGAGCACCCGCGCGTGCGTGCGCTCCTCGAGCACGAGGCGCTCGCCCCACTCGCGGACTTCGCGCGCTTCGAGCGCCCCAAGAAGGTCGCGCTCCTCCCCGACGAGCTGAGCATCGAGGCGGGCACCCTCACACCCACGCTCAAGGTACGGCGCGCGGCGGTGGCGGAGCTCTACCGGGAGCTGATCGACGAGCTGTACGAGGGCTGAAGAAAGGGAGCGGCGCTCGCCGCTCCCCGAACTCTCCTGCCGGAGGCCCGCCGGGCCCTAACCGCCGAGCTCCCTCTCCCACTGCACCGCCCCGTCCTTCTCCGTGCAGATCCCGATCGCCCCCTCCTCCGTCTCGAGGGCGAGCTTGCAGCGGACGCTGTACTCCTGCACGAACTGCCGCAGCTCGGGAGAGACCGCGACCATCGCGTCGAAGACCTCCCTGATCTTCCGCAGCTCCCGCAGCGCCCTCTCTTTCGTCAGGCTGCGCAGCGCGCGAGCGCGGGACACCCCCGTCACGCACAGCTCGTCGGCCTCGTTCATCCCCAGGCGCAGGTCCCCGACGCGCAGCGACGGCCCGTCGCCCACGAATTCGACCGAGGCCCTGATCCTGCCCGTTATCGTCGACATTCTCGTCAACCCGTGATTCGGCTCGCCGGTGATCATCCCCTCGTCCCCGCCGCCGGCGCGCGGCGGACCTTCCTCGATAATTATGTATGCGTCTCCTCCAGCTGCGCCAGGAGTGCGTTCGCCGCGACCAGGAACTGCGTCACGTCGAAGTTGGTCGGGTCGATCACCGACTGCACCGCGCACCCCTTGATGAAACCCACCACCACCGACGCCAGCCCCTCCGCCGTCACCCCCCGGAAGCGCTCCGGCTCCGCCGTCAGCACCGCCTCGGCCATCGGCCGGAAGGCCTCCCGGTAACGCTTCAGCTCCGCGCGCATCCGCCGGCGGACCTGCGCGTCCCGCGTCCCCAGGAGCCAGAAGTCGAAGAAGACGTGGATGCGCCGCCGGTCGCGCGTCAGGCGGTCCATCTCCTGGCGCAGCAGCGCGAGCAGCCGGTCGAGCGGCTCCGGGATCGCCTCGATCCGCTCGTCCACCTGCAGCACCGTCGTCGTCTCCAGAACCCAGTCCAGGAGCGCGATCAGCAGCAGGTCGCGGCGCTTGAAGTGGAAGTGCACCAGCCCCGTGCTCAGTCCCGCCGCCGCGGCCACCTCCCGGATCGTCAGGCGCTCCAGACCGCGCCGCGCCGCCACCCGGTGAGCCGCCTCGATGATCTGCCGCTTGCGCTCCTCCTCCGCCGCGCGTCGTCCCGGCATGAGTCCCCCTATTGACCGGATGTTCAATCCACGTTATTCCATTATTGACCGCGCGTTCAATCTAACGGGCGCCGCGGGCGGGGGCAATCTTCTGCGTCAGGGAGGCTTTCGGTGCTCGTCCCCAAACTCGTCACCACGCTGCGCACCTACGACCGCGCGCAGCTCGTCGCCGACCTCTCCGCGGGAGTGATCGTCGGCATCGTCGCCCTGCCCCTGGCGATCGCCTTCGCCATCGCGAGCGGGGTGACCCCGGACCGGGGTCTCTACACCGCCATCGTCGCGGGCTTCCTCATCTCGGCGCTCGGGGGCAGCCGCGTGCAGATCGGCGGGCCGACGGGGGCGTTCGTCGTCATCGTCTACGGCATCGTGCAGAAGCACGGGGTGGACGGGTTGATCGTGGCGACGATCATGGCGGGGATGATCCTGATCGTGCTGGGACTGACGCGGATGGGGGCGGCGATCAAGTTCATTCCGCACCCGGTGATCACCGGCTTCACGAGCGGGATCGCGCTGATCATCTTCTCGGGCGAGATCAAGGACCTGCTGGGCCTGCGCATGGGCGAGGTCCCGGCGGACTTCGTCGAGAAGCTGCGGGCGTACGCGGCGCACCTTGGGAGCTACAACCCGTGGGCGATCGGCGTGGCGGCGCTGTCGCTGGCGATCATCGTGCTGTGGCCGCGCGTGAACCGGAAGATCCCGGGTCCCTTCGTGGCGCTGCTGGTCACGACGGTGCTCGCGCGCCTGCTGCACCTGGACGTGGAGACGATCGGGGATCGCTTCGGCTCGATCCCGACCAGCCTGCCCGCCCCGGTCATCCCGCACGTGACGCTGCCGATGATCTCGTCGCTCGCGGGGCCGGCGGTCGCGATCGCGTTGCTGGCGGGGATCGAGTCGCTGCTCTCGGCCGTGGTGTCCGACGGGATGATCGGCGGGCGGCACCGCTCGAACATGGAGCTGGTGGCGCAGGGCGTGGCGAACATCGCTTCGCCGCTCTTCGGCGGGATCCCGGCGACGGGCGCGATCGCGCGCACGGCGACGAACGTGAAGAGCGGTGGCCGCACGCCGGTGGCGGGGATGGCGCACGCGCTGACGCTGCTCCTCATCACCCTCGTCTTCGGGAAGTGGGCGGCGTACATCCCCTTCGCCACCCTCGCGGCGATCCTGGCGGTGGTGGCCTACTACATGAGCGAATGGCGCGGCTTCGTCGCCGAGTTCTCGGCGCCGAAGAGCGACCTCGTCGTCCTCCTCGCGACCTTCCTGCTCACCGTCGTGGTGGACCTGACGGTGGCGATCGAGGTGGGGATGGTGCTCGCCGCCTTCCTCTTCATGAAGCGCATGGCCGAAGTGACGAACGTGCAGGCCGTCACCCGGGAGTTCGCCGAGGCGGAGGGCGACCCCTACCTGAGCGATCCGAACGCCGTCCGCCGGCGGATCGTGCCACCGGGCGTGGAGGTCTACGAGATCAACGGCCCGTTCTTCTTCGGCGCGGCCGAGACCTTCCGCGAGCGCGTCGGCGCCATCGAGCGGAAGCCGGAGGTGCTCATCATCCGCATGCGGAACGTGCCGGCGGTGGACTCGACGGGGCTGCACACGCTGACCGAGCTGGTGCGGCGCACGCGCCACGGCGGGACGCGGGTGATCCTCTCCGACGTCCACGCGCAGCCGCTGGTCGCGCTCGGCCGCTCGCGCCTCCTCGACGAGCTGGGCGACGAGAACCTCTTCGGCAACATCGACGACGCGCTCAACGCGGCGCGCCTGCACCTGGGCGCGGAGCCGCTCGACGCGCCGGCCTTCGCCCGGCCCACCGTCGCGCGGGAGCGGACGGCCCGCGGGGAGGAGGAAGCGCCGGCGCTCCGGGCGTGAGGGGAGTTACGGGTCACGAGCTACGGGTTACGAGTTGACGGCGGAGAGTGGCGCCCGCCCGACTCGTAACCCGTAACTCCTTCCCCGCCCTCCCTTGTGCGCCGCGGGGCGAGGGGGCACCTTACCGTCCCGGTCGAACCCGAGCAGGAGGGCCTCGTTGGGCGCTGGACACTCCCACGGACATTCCCACGATCATGGGCACGCGCACGGCCACGCCAACGCCGCCAACGCGCGCCGGCTCGTGGTCGTGCTCGTTCTCGTCGTTCTCTACATGGGCGCCGAAGTGGTGGGCGGGGTGTTCACCAACTCTCTCGCCCTCCTCGCCGACGCGGGGCACATGCTCTCGGACGCGGGCGCGCTCGGCCTCTCGCTCTTCGCCCTCTGGATCGCGCGCAAGCCGGCGACGCCGAGCCACACCTACGGCTTCTACCGCACGGAGATCCTGGCGGCGCTGGTGAACGGCGCCATGCTGGTGGCGATCTCCATCTTCGTCGTCGTCGAGGCGGTGCAGCGCTTCCGCGCGCCCCCGTCGGTGATGGGTGGGGCGGTGATGGTCGTCGCGATCGGCGGCCTGGTGATCAACATGGCGAGCCTGGCGATCCTCAGCGGCGGCCGCGAGACCAACCTGAACATGCAGGGCGCCTGGCTCCACGTGCTCACCGACGCGCTCGGCTCGGTGGGCACCATCGTGGCCGGCGCGCTGATCTGGGCGCTCGGCTGGAACTGGGCGGACCCGGTCGCCTCCCTCGTCATCGCCGCCCTCGTGCTCTTCTCCGCCTGGGCGCTGCTCAGGGAGACGGTCGCCGTGCTCATGGAGGGCGCGCCGGGCCACATCGACGTGGACGAGGTGCGCGCGACGCTCGTCGAGCTGCCCGGCGTGCTGGCCGCTCACGACCTGCACGTCTGGACGATCACGAGCGGGATGATCGCACTCTCCGCCCACGTTCACGCGCCGCGCGAGCTGCCCGCCGGCCCGCTCCTGAACGACATCCGCGCGGCGATGCACGAGCGCTTCGGCATCGAGCACATCACCGTGCAGGTGGAGCCGGAGGGCTTCCACGCGTGCGACGGCGGCGGGGTGATGCACGAATGACGGAGTTACGGGTTATGAGTTACGAGTTACGAGTTGGGGAAAGGCTCAACTCGTAACTGGACGGGTGGGGTACGGGGGAAGATCCGGTGCGCGCTTTGCGTGCCGGGACGGCGGTTTCACTACAGACACGAGGAAGGCCGGAATGATGATGAAGCGCGCGTGCGTGGTCGCCCTGCTCGCGGGGGCGGTGATGGTGGGAGGATGCCAGCAGCGTGAGGTCCACGCCACGAGTCCGCAGACGCACGAGGACCGGGCGGTGCCGCCGGGCGCGATCCCGGCCGACCCGAACGCCTCGCTGCTCGACCCGACGGTGCCCGTCGCGAAGAAGGCGCCCCCCGCGACCGCCGGGAACGCGGCCGCGACCGCCGCGACGCCCGCCGACAGCGCGGCGGCCGACAGCAGCCACCCGGCGGGCTGATGCGCCCCGACCCGTGCGAATCGCCGCGCTCGCGCTGATCGCGCTCGGTCTGGTGGCGTGCGGGCCACAGTCTCCGCCCGCGTCGCCCGCCCCGGCGGAGCCGCGGGTGGCGGACGACATCGTAGCATGGATCCACGCGCGCGTCCGGTGAGCCGCCACCGTCCGTGACTGCACCGCCTCCGCCCGACTACCCGGAGACCGGGCCGCTGCAGCGGCTCGCCGGCTGGGCGGTTCCGTTCCTCGGCGCCGCTCTCTTCGCCGCCGCGGTCTGGGTGCTGCACCGGGAGCTGCACCAGGTGCGCTATCGGCAGGTGGTACAGGCCTTCGACGCGCTGCCGCCCGGGCGCGTCGCCGCCGCGGCCGTCCTCACCCTCCTCGACTACCTCGTCCTCACCGGCTACGACCAGCTCGCCTTCGCCTACGTCGGCCGGAAGGTGGCGCGGACGAAGGTGATCGTCGCGTCGTTCATCGGCTACGCGATCAGCAACAACGTCGGCTTCTCCATCCTCTCCGGCACCTCGGTCCGCTACCGCTTCTACACGCGCTGGGGGCTGAGCGCCTCCGAGCTCTCGCGCATCGTCGTCTTCTACTCGGGCACCTTCTGGCTGGGCCTGATGGCGCTCGGCGGGTGGACGCTCGCCTTCTTCCCGCACCCGGGAATGCTGCGCCTGCCCGGCAACGAGGGCGCCCGCGCGCTCGGCGGCGTGCTCTTCGCCACCGCCGTGGCCTACGTCGTCGCCGCGGCGCTGGTGCGCGGGCCCGTGCGCCTGGGGCGCGTGCGGCTCTGGCTGCCCCCGCCGCGGATCGTCCTGGCGCAGTTCGCCATCTCCGCCCTCGACTGGGCGCTCGCCGCGGCGGTTCTCTACGCGCTGCTGCCGACGACGCTGAGGCTCTCGTACGATACCTTCCTCGGCGCCTTCCTCGTCGCGCAGCTGCTCGGCCTGGTCAGTCACGTGCCGGGCGGGCTGGGCGTCTTCGAGGGCGCGATGATCGTCCTGCTGCGGCCCTACGTCTCGGCGCAGGAGCTGCTCAGCTCGCTCGTCCTCTTCCGCGTCGTCTACTACCTGTTCCCGCTGACGATCGCGCTCGTGGTGCTCGTCGGCGACGAAGCGTGGCTGCGCCGCAAGCACCTCGCGCGCTGGGGCGGCGTCTTCGGCCACCTGACCGTCGAGCTCGCGCCCAAGCTCCTCGCCGTCTTCACCTTCCTCGCCGGAGCGCTGCTCCTCTTCTCCGGCGCCACGCCCGAGGAGCACTCGCGGCTGCAGACGCTGGCGAAGGTCTTCCCGCTCGCCGTCTTCGAGGCGTGGCACTTCGTGGGCAGCGTGGTGGGGGTGGGGCTGCTGGTGATCGCGCACGGCGTCTGGCGCCGGCTCGACGTCGCCTACTACCTCGCCATGCTCGGCCTGGCGCTCGGCATCGCCGCCTCGCTGCTCAAGGGCGGCGACTACGAGGAGGCGATCCTCCTCGCCGGGGTGCTCGTCGCCTTCCTGCCCGCGCGCAAGGAGTTCGACCGCCGCGCCGCCTTCTTCGCCGCGCCCTTCTCGCCCACCTGGGTCGCCGCGACGCTCGCGGTGGTCGGCGCCTCCATCTGGCTGGGGCTATTCGCCTTCCGCCACGTCGAGTACTCCAGCGAGCTGTGGTGGCGCTTCGCCCTCCAGGCCGACGCGCCCCGCTTCCTGCGCGCTTCCGTCGGCGCCACGCTCGCGGTGCTCGTCGTGGGCGTCCTGCGCCTCTTCAAGCCCGCCCCGCCGGAGATCCACCCGCCCACCGACGAGGAGCTCGCCGACGCCACCCGCGCCATCGAGACCCAGGATTCCACCCTTCCCTACCTCGTCTACCTGCGCGACAAGACGCTCCTCTTCAGTGAGGAGGGCGACGCCTTCCTCATGTACGGCGTGCAGGGGCGCAGCTGGGTGGCGCTCGCCGGCTCGGTGGGGCCCGCGAAGCGCCGGCCCGAACTCCTGCGCGCCTTCCTCGAGCGCGTCGACGACTACGGCGGCTGGCCCGTCTTCTACCAGATCCCCCCCGACCGCCTCCACCACCTCGCCGACTACGGCCTCACCTTCGCCAAGCTCGGCGAGGAGGCGCGCGTACCGCTCGCGGAGTTCTCCCTCGACGGCGCCGACCGCAAGCCCTTCCGCCTGGCGATGAACCGCTTCGCGCGCGAGGAGGGCACCTACCGCATCGTCCCGCCCGAGGAGGTTCCCGCGCTGATGCCGGAGCTGCGGAGAATCTCCGACGAGTGGCTGGCGAGCAAGCGCGCCGCGGAGAAGGGCTTCTCCCTCGGCTTCTTCGATCCGGAATCCCTCGCGCGCTTCCCCGTCGCGCTCGTGGAGATGCACGGTAAGCCCGTGGCGTTCACGAACTTGTGGCCCGGTCCTCGCAAAGAGGAGCTCTCGGTGGACCTGATGCGCTTCGCCGGCGGGGGACCGAGGAACCTCAACCTCATGGACGTGCTCTTCGTGCAGACGATGCTCTGGGGCAGGGAGCAGGGCTACCGGTGGTTCAACCTCGGGATGGCCCCGCTCTCGGGCCTGGAGAGCAGTGCCGTCGCCCCCCTCTGGATGCGCTTCGGGAGCTTCGTCTACCGGCACGGGAACGCCTTCTACAACTTCGAGGGGCTGCGGCTCTACAAGGCGAAGTTCCACCCGGTGTGGGAGCCGCGCTACCTGGCCTACCCGGGCGGGCTCGCGCTGCCGCGCATCCTGGCCGACGTGGCCGCGCTGATCGCGGGCGGCTACCGGAGGATCTTCCGCTAATGCGCCGCGCCGCTTCCGCCACGTCGGTCGTCGCACTGGGAATCGCGCTCGCCGGCTGCGCGCTCACCGCGCCGTCGGTGATGCCGAGCGCGCCGGAGCTGCGCGATCTGCCGCTGGTGACGGTGGAGCCCGACAGCATCCAGCGGGGCGGGCCGATGGCGGTGGTGCTGAGCGGGGACGGGGGGTGGGCGGGCCACGTGCGGCGCATCTCGCGGGCGCTGGTCGAGCGCGGCATCCCCGTGGTGGGATGGAACAGCCTGCGCTACTACTGGCGTCACCGCTCGCCCGAGGAGGCGTCGCAGGATCTGGCGCGGGTGATCGACTACTACCACCGCCACTGGGGCACCGGGCCGGTGATCGTCGTCGGCTACTCCTTCGGCGCGGACGTGGCGCCCTTCGAGGTCGCGCTCCTCCCCGACTCGCTGCGCGCCGGGGTGGCGGAGGTGGCGGTGGTGGGCTATTCGGGGCGCGGCGACTTCGAGTTCCACATCCCCATGTGGTGGGGCTCGCTCGGGGGTCACTCCACCCCGGCCGACCCCAGGATGGAGGAGATCGCCGCCGACGGCATCCCGGTCCTCTGCATCAACGGGCAGGGGGAGGACGAGCGGGGCTGCGAGACGCTCCACGACCCGGGCATCCGCACCGTACTGCTGCCCACGGGCCACCAGTTCTCGGGCTTCGAGGACGAAGTGGTCCGCATGATCCTGACCCGCTACGCGCAGGCCTACCCGACCCGATGATCGCCGCCTGGCTCCACGCAGCTCTGGTCGTCTTCCTCGTCCTCGTCTTCCCCGTCTGGGACCGCTACGAGACGCGCCGGTTGAAGCGCGACCCGAGCCCGGCGGCTCGCGTCCGCGTCTATCGGACGACGATCCTCTGGCTCTGGGCCGCGACGGTGCTCCTGCTCCTCACCACCTCCCGCGCCGATCTCTTCACCCCCCCGCGCGCGGCTTCACTCGGCTTCCTCGCCCGCGACCCGGACGCGGCGGCCGGCATCGTCTCGGGGATCGCGGCCGGCGTGCTCATCGGCGCCCTCCTCCCCGCCCTGCTCGCGCTCGCGAACGCCGGCGCGAGGGAGAAGCTCCTGAAGCAGCTCGGCACGATCTCCTTCTTCCTGCCCCGCGGAGGCAGGGAGCGCCTCTACTTCGCGGCGCTCTCCCTCTCGGCGGGCATCTGCGAGGAGGTGATCTTCCGGGGCTTCCTCATCCGCTACTTCGACGGGCTCTTCGGTCACCCGCTTCTCGTCTGGCCCATCCTCGCCGCCGCGCTCGTCTTCGGCCTCGACCACGGCTACCAGGGCTGGGCCGGGATGCTGCTCACGACGGTGATGGCCCTCGTCCTCTCCGCCCTCTATTACGGCTTCGGCGCGCTCTGGCTCCCCATGCTCCTGCACGCCCTGATCGACCTGCGCATCCTCCTCATCCTGCCGCGGCGGGGCCTGGAGGCGGCGGAGCCCGCTAGCGCATCATGACCAGCGCGGCCAGGGCGCCCGCTACGAAGACGACCGTACCGGCCGTGGCACCCGCGAGCGCGGAGGTCTGCCGCCGGTCCGTGAGCTGTTGCGTGTACGCCTGCTGAAAGGCGAGCTGGTATTCCGGCTCGCGGCTCCCCACCTTCTCCTGTACCGCCTCCGGCAGCGTCGAGGCGCTGCTGCTCGCCAGGGCGTAGGTCAGGCCCAGGCCCACCGGGCCGAGGACCGTTCCGCCGACGAAGCCCGTCAACGTCCACATCCCCGCCCCCTCCGCCCGTGCGGCTGCCGTCCCCTCCTTGCGCCCCTCCTGCGCCACGTCGGTCGCCCCGGCCTGCTTGGCCGCCGCGGGAGCCTGCGCCGCGAGCGGCGCGGCGAGCAGGAGGAGTGCGCACAGGCCCGGAAGGAGATTTCGCCGGATTCTCATCGTCTTCGCTCGGATGCTGGGGTACGGCCGCGGGTCGACGTTCTCCAGTATCGGAGGCCGGGGGCCCAGGGTTGAGGGCCGGGGCCGCACGGCACACCACTTGAAGGGCTCCGCCGCGTCATGACTTACGTATCCAACGAGGACCTCTTCCCGGTCTGGCGGGAGCCCCGCTCCTTCTGGGAGCGCACCGGCCTCAGCGCGCGGCAGCGGCACGGGCTCGACGTGGCACTCACCGCGCTGGTCGTCGTGCTGCTCGCCGGCTGGGTCTACTCGGTCGCGGCGGCGATCCGCGAGGGCCGCGCGCCGCAGATGGCGCGGCGCATCGGCGTGGAGGTGAATCCGCTCTCCGAGACGGCCCCACCCCCGGCCGCTTTCCTCCTCCAGACCGCCCTCGACCGGTTCGCGCAGGCGACGGACTACGCGGGAGAGAGCGGCGCGGTGCGGGTGATCGAGGAGCTGCCCGGCGAGGGTCTTGCCCACCCCGACTCGCTCCCACCCGGCGTGCGCGTGACCTACGCGCCGGTCGGGAAGCCGGGCGCGGCCCCGGACACGGCCGCGGCGCCGTCCTCGCCCGGCGTCTGGAACGTCCTGCTGCAGGCCCGCGACGCCATCCGCGCCGTGCCGGACCTGAGTGTCATCACCCTCGTGCCGCGCTCCCGGGTGCGCGGCGGGATCCTGGGCGGCTATCACCTCGGCACCTGGCCCGAGAAGGGGGGCATCTACACGCCCCCGCGCGGCTTCATCGAGGTGACCCCCCAGAACGAGGACACCTACGTCTCCGAGCACATCCAGCTCAAGGACTTCCTCACGAAGGGGCAGGCGGGGGTGTGGCCCAAGTACGTGGCGATGTCGCCGCGCCTCCTCGACAAGCTCGAGCTCACCTTCCAGGAGCTGGAGCGCGAGGGGCATCCGGTGAAGAACATCTTCGCCATCAGCGGCTTCCGCACGCCCTACTACAACGAGAACGGGGGCGACACCAGCGGCCGCGCCGCGCTCTCGCGCCACATGTACGGCGACGCCATGGACGTGGTGATCGACAACGACCACGACGGCTACATGGACGACCTGAACGGCGACGGGAAGGTGAACGTGAAGGATGCGCGGGTGCTGGCGGAGGCCGCGCAGCGGGTGGAGGAGGAGCACCCCGACCTGGTGGGCGGCATCGGGGTCTACGCGCCGACCGGCGCGCACCACGGCTTCGTCCACATCGACACCCGCGGCTATCGCGCGCGCTGGGGCGCGTGGTGAACCGATCACCGACGATCGACGACCACTCGAGGGAGGAGCGACCTATGGCGGATCATCACGAGCCCGCGGAGATCCGGGTGGAGCCCGGCCACGCGGCGGAGCGCATGGGCGAGCGCCGGCAGGCGGAGCCGGTGGAGGGACCGCCGCGTGGGGCGGCGGTGCGCCAGGAAGACCTGGAGCCGCACGAGGGGCTCCGCTACGTCGCGAGGCTCTTCAAGGTCCTCGCCGTGCTGCTCGTGCTGATGCTCATCTTCGAGGTGGTCATCGGCCTCGTGCAGCAGGGCGGCGACGCCATTCCCACGCTGGTCGTCGAGGTGACGCGGTTGATCGTCTTCGCCGGCTTCCTCTGGGGCGCCGGCGACCTGGCGCTCATGCTCATCGAGTCCAACCACGACCTCCGCGCCACCCGCATCCTCATGGGTCGGGTCAACATCAAGCTGCAGCGGCTCACCGACGTCGAGATGACCGACCTAGAGCGCCGCGCCGCCAACCCCTCGCTGCCGAAGCGGCCGCGGGAGTGACGGGCGTGCCGGGTGCTGGGTGCGTCGGAATCCGAGTACCGGTGGGCTTCGCGGCGGCTCCGCGCCGGGCGGTTGAAACCGCGGCAAAGACTGCACGAAGTCCGCCTTCGCGGACTGCAAATCCGGGCCTCGCGCCACACCCGTCCCCTCGCCCGCTTGCGGGAGAGGGTGGCGGCTCTAAGGCCGCCGGGTGAGGGCCATGCGCCAGGACCAGAGCATCGCGCCGATGCTCGGGCCCCCGTGCACTCAGCACTCAGCACCCAGCACCCCCGTTCACTTCCGGGTCGTCGACGCGGCGGTGGTGTCGTTGCGGCAGAAGGGCCAGACGGAGAAGCGCGCCATGAGCGAGTCGACCTCCGCCATGCGCTCGTCGTCGTCCATCTGGCGGTCGCTGCGCATGCGGTCCGCCATCGCGCGCCGCTGCCGCTCGCGGTCGCGGGGGCTCTGGTCGTTGAAGATGTCGCAGGCCGTCTTCTGCTGTGACTCCGAGAGGACCTGGCCGACGCCCGCCGCGGCGGCGTGGTTGTTCGCGCGGATCTGGCGCAGCAGCGAGCGGCCCACCGTGTCCGTCACCACGACGGCCGCGCCGTTGCGCGTCTGCTGCGCCCCCCTCACGAGCGAGTCCGACAGCGCGCTGTTGATGTCGTGCACCCACGTGGCGATGGAGTCGAGGCTGGCGATCTGCCGGTTGGTGAGATCCAGCTTGTCCCGGAAGCCCAACAGTGAATAAACGGGAGGCGGCTCCAGCATCAGCGGGGTGACGAACAGCGGCCCCGGCGCGCCGGGACGGGGGGGGCCCGACGACGCACACCCCCCGAGCACCGCGGCTCCCCCGAGGAGCATGAGCAATGCGTTGAGCTTCTTCATACGGTCTCTCCGGAACGGGAAACGAGAACCTGCGTCTGCCCTGGCCAGCCCCGGGCGGGTGCGACACATCGCGCGGGCCGGGGTGTAGAACACGAGACCGGCGCGGCCGCACCACCGCGCCTTCCTGTGGTCGAGCTTCTTTCCGCGACGTCTCCATGCCCGAATCGAAGCGCCCACCGGCCTCGGTGGTCTGGCGCGAAGCCAAGGCCCTGGCCGTACGGCACAAACGCTATCTCGTGCTGGGCTTCGTGCTGATGCTGATCAGCCGGGGCGCCGGCTTCGTGCTGCCCGCCAGCACCAAGTTCCTGGTCGACGATATCCTCGGCAAGGGCCGCACCAACCTGCTGCTGCCGCTCGCCCTCGCCGTCGCGGCCGCCACCCTCGTCCAGGCCCTCGCCGCCTTCGCCAACTCCCAGGTGATCAGCATCACCGGCCAGCGGGCGATCACGGAGATGCGTCGGCGCGTCGAGTCGCAGGTCGTTCGGCTGCCGGTGAGCTACTTCGACTCCACGCAGAGCGGCGTCCTCATCTCGCGCATCATGACGGACGCGGAGGGCATCCGCAACCTGGTCGGCACCGGCATCGTCCAGCTCGTGGGCGGCGTCCTCACCGCCATCGGCGCGCTCGGCTTCCTCTTCTACTACAACTGGAAGCTCACCCTCGCCAACCTCTTCCTCCTGCTGCTCTTCGGCGGCGTGATGGGGACGGCGTTCCGGCGGCTGCGCCCCATCTTCCGCGCCCGCGGCGAGATCAACGCCCGGGTGACGGGCCGGCTGAACGAGACGCTCGGCGGCATCCGCGTCGTGAAGGCGTACGGTACGGAGAAGCGCGAGGATCGGGTATTTACCAGGGGTGCCCACGAGCTGTTCCGCAACGTGGCCAGTTCCATCACCGGGGTGTCGGCGGTCAACGCCTTCGCCGGCCTGGTGACGGGGGCCGTCGGCGTGCTCCTCATCCTCATCGGCGGGCACTCCATCGCGAGCGGCGAGATGACGCTCGGCGCCCTCTTCGCCTACATCTTCTTCACCGGTCTGCTCGCGGCGCCCGTCGTCCAGATCGCCTCCATCAGCACGCAGATCAGCGAGGCCTTCGCGGGCCTCGACCGCATCCGCGAGCTGATGGAGCTGCGCACCGAGAGCGACGAGGACCGCGACAAGGAGCCGCTGCGCGAGATCGGGGGCGAGGTCGTCTTCCGCGACGTCTCCTTCGAGTATCACCCCGGCGTTCCCGTCCTGCGCGACGTCTCCTTCCGCGCCCCCGCCGGCAGCACCACCGCCCTCGTCGGCCCCAGCGGCTCGGGCAAGAGCACGCTCATCAGCCTGGTGATGGCCTTCAACCGGCCGGGCGCCGGCGAGATCCTCGTGGACGGGCGCGAGCTCGGCGGCCTCCGGCTCAAGGACTACCGCGCGCAGCTCGGCGTCGTCCTGCAGGACAACTTCCTCTTCGACGGCACCGTCCTCGAGAACATCCGCTTCGCCCGCCCCGACGCCACGCGCGACGAGGTGCGCGAGGCGGCGCGCGTGGCGCACGTGGACGAGTTCGTGCGCGGCTTCCCGGAGGGCTACGACACCGTCGTGGGCGAGCGGGGCATCAAGCTCTCGGGCGGCCAGCGGCAGCGCATCGCCATCGCCCGTGCCATCCTGGCGGACCCCCGGATCCTCATCCTCGACGAGGCCACGAGCAGCCTCGACAGCGAGAGCGAGGCCCTCATCCAGGACGGTCTCAAGCGCCTGCGCACCGGTCGCACCACCTTCGTCATCGCGCACCGGCTCTCCACCATCCGAAGCGCCGACCAGATCCTGGTGCTCGACGGCGGGGAGATCGTCGAGCGGGGCACGCACCGCGAGCTGATGGCCCTGGCCGGCCGCTACCGCCAGCTCCACGACCGTCAGTACGCCTGGGAGCAGGACCGCTTCGTCAACCCCGGCGAGGAGCTGACCGCGGCCGTCAGCGACTAGCGGCCAGCGGCTGCAGCTGCAGGTCGTCGAGTGCCCAGCGGCCGTCGTCGAAGTGGACCCGGCAGGTGAACTCGAAGCGGGCGGGCGTGCCGTCGCCCGTCGCCTGGTCCACGAAGGCCTCCACGCGGAAGGCGTTCTCTCCGACGGTGGTCGTGTGCGCCTGCCCCTCGTCGGGGAAGGTCTCCACGGACAGGTCGCCCTTCATCCGGTGCACCACCTCGCGCGCGCAGTAGAAGTAGGCGCCCGACGCGCTCGGGACCGGCGCGAACGACGAGGCGGTCGGCGGGAGGTGCTGCCACGCGAACGCCGCGTACCAGTCGGCGAGCCGGTTCGCGTTCTGATAGGCGTACGCGACCGCCACCGCGAGCAGGATCAGGAGCGTCACGCTCCACGGTCCGATCCGCCCCCCCGCTCTACCCGCCTCCCGGCTCCCCGGCCGCGCGACCCAGCCACAGTGGATGCAGCGGCGCCCCGCGTACGGGAGCCTTCTCGCGCAGTTCGGGCAGCTTCGCCTGGCCATGATCCCTCCGGACAGCGGGTGACACGCCTCTTATAGTACCCTATAACTGCATGGCGCGTACCAGCTTATCGCTATTCCTCCCGGCGTGTCAGGCGCTCGCCCGCGTAGGATGCGACGAGCTGTGCGGCGAGTACGCCGGTGAGCACCGTTTCGATGCTCCCGTGGCGTGCGAGGAGATAGACGGCGGCCACGGAGCCCGCGATCGAGCCGAGCAGCGCGAAGCGGAAGCTGCCGCGGCCCCCGAGCAACCGGTGGACGGCGAGGGGCGCGAGGAGGACGGAGAGGGTGGTGGCGGCGTAGATGCGCTGTAGCAGCCCGTGGTCGAGCGCACCGAAGGTCGCCAGCCAGCTCCCGCCGAAGAGGGCGACACAGGTGGCGGTGACGGTGAGGTTCCACGCGGCCCTGCCCGCGCGGCTGAGCCAGCCTCCCTGTTCGGGAGCCGCGGCGGGCGCCGATGGGGCGGCGCGGTGGGCGGGCATGAAGACGGTGCGTTCGTCCTCCTCCGCGTCGGAGAGACGCCGGCGGGGAGCATGCACGAAGGGCGCGAGCGCCTCGGCGAGGACGGCGGCGTCGGGATAGCGGTCGCGCGGGTCGGGGGCGAGGGCCCGGCGGAGGACGTCCCGCGCCTCGGGGGCGAGGCCCCGCACGCGCGGCAGCTCGGCCGCCAGTGCGCCGCTGAGCTCGACGAGCATGCGCTGCGGGTCGGTCGACGCGAACGCGCGCTTGCCGGTGAGGAGCTGGAAGCCGACGGCGGCGAGACTGAAGACGTCCGTCGCGGGCGTGAGGGTGAGCCCGCGCAGCTGCTCCGGCGACGCGAAGGCGGGGGAGAACGGGGAACGTCCGGCGACCGTCAGGTGAGTGACGGTGCGATCTCCGTCCGCGAGGAGCTCCGCGATCCCGAAGTCGAGCACCTTCACCACGACCTCGCCCGGATGGTCGCCCGGCTCCAGGAAGAGGTTGCCGGGCTTCACGTCCCGGTGGATGAGCCCCGCGCGGTGGCCGGCCGCGAGGCCACGCGCGGCCTGGTGCAGGATCTCCAGCGTGGTGGCGACGGCGGGCGGCCCCTTGCGCGCCAGGCGCGTGGCGAGGTCCTCGCCGCGCAGGAGCTCCATCACCAGGAAGTCCAGCCCGAGGGCGGGGTCGGTCCCGAAGTCGAAGACCTGCACCACGCTCGCGTGCTGCAGCGCCGCGGCGGCGCGCGCCTCGCGCTGGAAGCGGGCGCGCAGCTGCTCGTGCTCCGCCGCGTCCGAGGCGGCGACGGTGATCACCTTCACCGCCACCGGCCGCCCCAGCCGCCCGTCGAGCGCGCGGTAGACCGCGCCCATGCCCCCGCGCCCGATCACCTCCTCGATGCGGTAGCGCCCGATGAGGGTGTGCCCGGCGAGCAGTCCTTCGATTCCGTACATCGTCGCCCGGTCGCTTCTGAGAGGCGGCGCGGCGGATTGCGGCGGCGGATGGGGATGCGCTCCGCCCGCGACGACCGGCCTCTGCCCACCACCGACTACGGGATGGATCCCTTCCGGGATTCGCGAGTCCACGCGCCGCTCCGGGTACGGGTTCGCCGGGGAGGCGCTCGCCACCCCCTCCCGCAAGTATCGGTCACGGCGCGTGGGCCGCGCAAGCGCCCGGGCGGGCGCGCTCACTGCACGACGATCTTTCCCGTCATCCCCAGCGAGCGGTGCGGAATGCAGTAGTAGCTGTACGTGCCCGCCGTCTGGAAGGTGTGCTCGAACGTCTGCCCCGACGAGAGCGGCGTCGACTGCCATTCCGTGTTCCCGTCCGGCGTCACGGTGTGGCTACCCCCGTCGTCGATCCAGCGTACCGTCGTCCCCCGCGGGATCAGCACGCTGTCCGACCGGAAGGTCGGCGAGGAGCCGCCGAGGTGGACCTCGACCGCGTTCGCCGACCCCGGGCCCGTCCCCGGAGGCGTCGAGTCGCCCCCCGAGCAGGCGGCCAGCAGGCAGATCAACATCGCCGTCGAGCAGAAGCCGGTGCGCGTCATGATGCCTCCCGTGTGCGTACCGGGAGGGAGCCGGGCACCCGCGCACGGCCTCCCTCCGCGGTCGATGGTTCGTCGCACGGGAACAGGGCAGGCGGCGGGCCGGGGCGGGACGGGTGGTCTATCGCCCGTTACGGCAAAGGCTTACGGCCGAAGCGATCGCTGCGGCCGCCCCGCTCGCGTGTGCCAATTCGAGACACGGCGGAGGCGGGGCGGGGCACGGGAACCCGAAGATCAGTTCCGGAGGCGGGCGGTGCGCTCGTCACACCCTCGTCCACTCCCATCCTTCGGGACCGTAGCGGTAGCACACGTTTCCTAGACGGAACCGAGCCGTGCCATCCGGCTCCGGATCCCAGACTGGCGCGGGTAGCTCCCATTCGCCTTCCTCCGCGTGCGGGAGTGCCCACGCAGGCAGGTCCACCCAGCAGATCGGCTCGTGGGGCTCCGAATACCAACAATGCACCGCCGCCGGCAACTCTACCCGGACCGTCTCGTCGCCCAGCCGGGTGCGGATACTACGCTCCTGCGCGTTGTCGAAGTCGGTTGCGCTGCCCGTGTACGTCCGATCGAACTTCAACCTTGCCTGTTCGCCCATCCACTCCCGGTTGCGCCGCGCGGTTTCCGCCTTGCACAGGTATTCACTCCATGCAGCGTCCTCCCAGAGCGACTCCCGACGGTCCGGATGATACACCAGTTCTACGAGCATCCGGTTGTCACGCGGAATCACGATCTCCGGGTGATCCGCCATGGTCCGCAAAGTGAGCTCACCATCTGCATAGTTCGGGTACGGCCGATCCTCGCCCCAGCCCAATTCCACGGAGCGGCGCTTCAGATAGGGGCCGAAGCCACCGTCCGGCGCGACCACGAGCGCGATGGGCATCCGGTATCCGGGGGGGCGATGCGCATCCCGTTGCGGGTGCCGGTGCAGTCGACCGATGCGTTGCAGAAGCACGTCCACCGGACAGATATCCGTGATCAGCAGGTCGAAGTCGACGTCGAGAGACTGCTCCACCACCTGTGTCGCGACCAGTATCACGCCGCCGCGAGCGGCGGCTGCACCCTTGCCGAAGCGCTCCCGGACCGCATCGTCCAGCGCTAGCCGGTCTGGCAGGCTGTATCGCGAATGGTAAGGCGGCGCATGCCGATTTCCGCTCGGGCGCCACAGCAGATCTCGATGACCCACGTCTCTCACTTCGGCCATGGTCTTCCGCGCGCGACGAACGGTGTTGCACAAGATGCAGACACGCGCGCCGGCGGACGCGGCCTCCGACGCCCGCCGCGCAACTTCACCTTCGGGCACCGTATTCCAGCGAACTTCCTTTGAACGCCCGGTCGAGCGCAGTGCGTGATCGTCCCATCCTGTACCCGGGGCGCCACTGACTGCGATCGTGGGATAGGGTAGCGCGACTGCTTCTTCAAACGTCAACTCCTTCCCACCCGCGAACCGGTGACGCACCTCGGAGGAAAGCGTGGCGGACATGAACAGGGCCATTCCGCCGGCGGCGCTGTGGAGCTCCAAGAGATTCTCCAGCACCGCCGTCATATAGCGATCGAAGGAATGGAGCTCATCCACGACGATGAGGTGCCGGGAGAGTGCCGCGAGTCGGAGGTGCGCATGCTTGACGGGAAGACCGCCGAGCAGCACCTGATCCAGCGTGCCGACGACGATCTCGGCCGCCAGATATTTCTTGCTGTGCGACGAAGCCCAACTCTCGAGCGCGGAGTCCGCGCGCTCCTGGTCGCTCCAGCGCTCGGACGCCTCCCGCACCCATTCCTCGTTCGTCTCCAGGCGCGGCTGCTGACCTCCCACCGCTAGAGCTACCGTTGGCCGCTGGCCGGGTTCGTACATTCCGGCGAGCGCTGCCACGACTCGCTCGTACATCGCGCTGGCCGTTGCGCGCGTCGGGAGGGCGAACATCAGCCCGCTCACCAGACCAGCGGCGCGCAGGCGGGTGTACAGCGCGAGCGCCGCCTCCGTCTTTCCGCTCCCCGTCTCGGACTCGATCAGCAACCGCGCACCGGGGCCAGGCAGCACCATATCGGAGACGTACCGCTGCAGGCTCGTCGGCTCATAGCACCGCCCTCCGAAGGTTTCAGGAAAGAGAGCTTCGAGCAGCGGGAGTCCGGCCAGCGACACGGGACAGGTGCGCGGAACCACACCGATTCGGGCACACACTTCCGCGGCACGCTTCTGCGCAAAAACCCAGTAGCCGTCCGGGTCGTCATCAGCCCACGTCGCGAACTCGAACGCGGTTCGAGTGGAGCCGATCCAGTCCGCGAGGGTGAGGGCTCCCGCGAAGAGGTGGGTGAAGGCAGGTGGGAGGGACGGCAGCGGCTCGCCGGCAGCCGCATCCAGGCCGCTCCACGCGAGAGCGTGATCGATGATGCGCCGCACCTCACGGAGCGGTTCGCGTGCAGTGGAGCCCTGCTGCCAGAGCACGTGCTGCTTATCGTCGGACCGCGGCACGTAGGGCCGCCCGTGATGGGCGATGATCGCCCCGAAGAGGTCGCTCGCGGCGCGCGAGTCGCTCGAGAAGCGCGGGAACACCTGCATTGCGAGCACCTCCCGCAGCGGCCTGTGCCTGAGCGAGTTCAACAGCACCTGCACATGGCCTCGGTTGAGATTCCGCCACCGGCGACCGTCGTCCGCGCGCCCCGCCTTGGTCTGGAAGCCGTGGCTCGTCTTGCCGATATCGTGTAGCGCCGCGAAGAAGACGAGCTGGGCGCGCTGCCGTTCGGTTAGTGTGTCCCTGTCGAGAATCGTGGCGAGGCGCCGGCCGATGCCCGACGACGGCTGGACGAGCTGCTCCAGCACTGCCGCCACATCCGCCGAATGGGCGATCAGCGGGTGCCACTCCCGGGGATTCTCTCGAGGATGGAGCTTCGCCCAGAAACGGTCCGCCGGGACAGCGGAGGGACTAGGATCGTCGCCATCACGATCGAAAATGCTTGACTCCATGATTGGGTACCGTCATTCTGAACAGAGATGTTCTAGGGAGCGCATTATAACCCGTTCCCGATCGGAATACCCACCGAGGTGGGTGTAGCCCTAGAGACGTCCTCGGCAGTGCCTTTACGTCCGGACGTCCCCGCACTGCGGGGGTATAAGTGCATGGGCTCACGTCTCGGCAGAGACGGACAACCGCGGACTCCAAATCTACGGCCGCTCATGCACTTATACCCCTCGATCCGTGATTGTCAGAGCCCAGTCTCATATTCAATTCAACTTCCACGAGCAACGGCACCCTCTCCACCTCTGCTATCGCCGCCCATGACAGAAGCTCACTCACCTCCCGGACCGGATCTGCTCACGGACCCTCTCTTCACCATACGCACTGGCACTGACACTGAGCAGCACCCATTACCCCGACTGCTGAGCCTTCTGCTCTCAGGCGAGGGAGTGAGCGGCTTCCCTGAACTGGCCGCCGAGCAGCAGAGTCATTTCTGGCGCTTTCTGGTGCGTTGCGCCGCCAAGGCGCTGCACGAGATGGGAATCTCGGTTCGGGAGGCGAACGGCCGCCCCGGTGGAACATTGGAGCAGGAGATCGCCGCCGTGCTCGCGGGCCTGGCGCCGGAAGGCGCCTGGATACTATACCAGCCCGATCCCGTCACGCCGGGCTTCCTGCAGATTCCCACCCCTGACGGGCAGTCGCCGGGGAAGGGGAACAACTACGGCGCGCGCTCTCTGGGGCTGCTCACCAGCGTGCTCGGCGGCAAGAACCACGAGAGGAAGTCGGATGTCGCCCGGGAACTCACCCCGGAGCAGACGGTCTACGCCGTGATCGAGTATCAGCTGAGCGCCGTTTTCGGGGGACGCGGCAACTATGAGACGCAGCTCCTCGGCTCCCGTTCCGGCGCCGGGAGCGGTGTTCCCTTCATGGGCGCGCGGATCGGTGATTCGTACGAGGAGAGCTTCCGTCACGACGTCGGGGTCCTGCTCGATGGTTGGGCGGAGTCGGCACGCCAGCTCGGTGGTGATACGTGGGCGCTCTGGGCCGAGCCGTGGGACGGAAGGTCGCAACTCGGTTCGGAGCGGCTGGACCCCGCGTTCATCCCGATCGCGCGGATGATCCGCCTGGATGCACCGCGGGATGGCCGCTTCCATGGCGTGTGGTTCCGCCCGACCGATGTCGGCCGCGTACGCGACCACACCGACGGCGGCGTGCTGGGCGATCCTCTCACGCCACTCGTGCCGGACCCGAAGACCGGCTCTCCCAAGGTACGTGGGGCGCTCCGAAAGGGCTACGACTACACGGAAGTGGTTCGACTGCTCTTCGGCTCACCAGATCTGGGCGGCACTCCATCTCCCAGCGTCCGGGTACTCGCCGCCCGGGGTGACGACCAGCGCACCGACCTTCGAGTGGTCTTCGAGGGCACCGCCTACGAGCAGGGGAAGACCGGCGGCTTCCACCATCGTGAGGTGTTGCTGCCGCCGAGCGGCACGGACTGGATCAGCGATCCAGCGCCGGTGCGACTCGCGCACGAGCGGATGCTGCAGGACGTGAGGGACGCGAAGGGGGCCCTTCGGGGCTCCGCGCGCATCCTGCTGAACGGCGAGCTTCGCAAGCGCGAGGGTGACGCTGCCAAAACAGATGCGTTCGCGGCCCTGTTGGAGCAGCGTGTGAACGCATCGTATCTCGGCCACCTGTGGAACGCAGCGGCCGCCATCGAGCGTGGGGAGGAGGGATGGAGCGCTCCGTGGGCGGAGTGGCTGTCGTACGAAGCGATCGAGATCTTCCGTAGCTCGCTCGGCCTGCTCCCCAGCAGCACCGGGCGCCGCTTCGAGCGTGAGATCTCCGCCGAACAGTACCTCCAGTACAAGCTCGCCAAGCTGCGCGGCGAGATCTCCGACGACGCGTCCGACGAGATGGAAGTGGACGCCGAACCCACCGAAGAGGAGGAACGGCCCGCATGAGCGAAGACACTCCCGCACAGGCCCTGGCGGAATCGCTCCTGGATTCGCATGCAACGCCAGGTTCCGGGCGACACGACTCTTTCCGTGATCAGGTGCTCGGCATCTCGGGCTACGTCGGCGCACTGCGGCGCGGTCCGCGCGCAGAGCTTCGCCGCGTGGAAGCCGACCCCGATCACATTCCTCCGCAAGTCTTCTGGGACATCGTGGAGCGCTACGGGATTCGTGAGAGGGACGAGTCGTTCTGGCTCTCCATCCTGCCGCTCATGGTGCGGTACCCCCACCGCTTCGACCTCTCACCGGGGAGAGCACTCGCCGCTGCGGGGGTCAGTCCTGCACGCATCGAGAGATGGCTGCGGCTGGATCGCGATGGAGCGCGCCGCCAGGCGGGCCGCCTCCTCTCTCATCTGAAGGACGGCGGCCTGGACTGGATCAGGTTCGCGTATCTGCTCCGCGGCTGGAGTGATGAGCAGCGCCGCGGCTTCGCCCGCGATTTCTTCCTCTCTCCCGAATACCGTAAACGCCAAGCCGGAGACGACGCATGAGCCAGAACGCCGGAGACATGGTGCAGGTCCACATGCTGACCGCCTATCCTGCCGCCCTGTTGAATCGGGACGATGCGGGATTGGCCAAGCGCATCCCGTTCGGGGGTTCTACGCGCGTGCGTATCTCGTCGCAGTGCCTCAAGAAGCACTGGCGTGAGGCGGAGCGGATCAGGGGTCTCGGCGATCAAGCCGTTCGCAGCACTCGCATCTACGAGCAACTGGTCGCCGAGCCACTGATGGAGGAGCATGGCGCGACCGAGCAGGAAGCCACGGCGATCGCTCAGTACCTCATGGCCGAGACCGTCGACACCAAGCCGGTCAAGAAGGACGGCGTCGAAACGGCTCGTAGCGGTCAGCTCCTGGTTCTCACCCGTGCGGAGACCGACTTCCTCGCGGAGCTGGGGGCGGATATCCTCCGCCGGCTGCACGAGGCGGGCGTGACTGCTACCACGGCCAAGGACGTGAAGGAGAAGGCGCCCATCGAGGACAAGGAAATCCGCAAGATGCTCAGGGAGCGGCAGCTCCCCGCCTCTCTCGACACGGCGCTGTTCGGCCGGATGGTCACGAGCGATCTCTTCGCCCGCGTGGACTCGGCTGTCTCGGTCGCCCATGCCTTCACCACGCATGCCGAGGAGGCGGAAACGGACTATTTCACGGCGGTCGACACGCTGAAGACCAGCGACGACGACGCGGGCGCCGGACTGATCAACGACACGGAGCTCACGAGTGGTGTCTTCTACACTTACGCGGTGCTCGACATGAACCAGCTCCGCGAGAACCTCGTCGGCCATGAGCCGGAGTTCGCGGAGCGACTTGCGCGCAACCTCGTGGAGACCATGGCGACCGTCAGCCCCGGAGCCAAGCGCGGCAGCACCGCCCCCTTCTCCCGTGCCGAGTTCGTGCTGCTGGAGCGGGGAGGGGAGCAGCCGCGCACGCTGGCGAATGCCTTCCTGCAGCCCGTGAGTGTGAACGGCGCCAATGTCCTCGCCGATTCTGCGGAGAAGCTCATCGAGTACCGCCACGAGCTGGAGGAGATGTACGGCGACGGGGATGGTCGCGCAGCGCTCTCCACCATCCACCTTGTTCCCACCGAAGGACTGGAGAGGATGCCGCTGCGTCGGGCTCTCGATTCCGTCTTCCGGACAGCGGAGTAGGACCGTGACGGAGCACCTGATCCTTCGGCTCGATGCGCCCGTGCAGGCGTGGGGGGATGTTGCGATGGACCCGCGGCGCCCGACCCGCGCCTTCCCTTCGCGCTCAGGCCTGGCCGGTCTTCTCGCCAGCGCTCTCGGCTGGCGCTACCGTGACGCGGACCGCACCACGGCGCTGCAGGACGCACTTCGTTACGCCGTGCGCGAAGATCGGTCACCCGACGTCATGAGGGACTATCAGACTGCTGATCTCGGCGGCATCGGAAAGCAGGGATGGACGCGCTGGGGCGCGGAGTCTCGCGGTGGCGCCTCGGCCGAGGGCACGCAGATTCTGGAGAAGTTCTACCTCGTCGACGGCGCCTTCACCGTAGCGCTCGCTCTGCGGGAGGACAGCATGTCTGCTGCGCACGCAGTGGCGCTGGACGACTTGGAGCGCGCGCTCCGCGGCCCGGCGCGCCCCCTGTTCCTCGGGCGACGTGGCTGCATTCCGGCAGCGCCGCTGCTTCCGCCACCCGGTGGGGCCTCGCGGATCGTAGCGGAGACCCCTCTGGACGCCCTGGTGCAGTGGCCGATCGCGCCAGCGGACCGGCAGCGGTTGGAGGCAGGCATCACTCCTCACGTCCGGGCGTGGTACGATCCGGCGGATGGCACGCCCCGGTATCACGATGCGTCTGCCGAGCACTCGCGTCGCATCGAGACTGAGGAGATCTGGGACCGGCGCGACTTCCGGAGCAACCGCTTCGGCGGTTCGCGTCGCATCGCCCAGACGCTCATTCCGCTGTCCGACTTCCCGAACGTACATCCGGAGGCAGCAGCATGAGTACGGATGGGCTCGTACTATCCTGTGCTCGGCTCCAGATCCGCCGTGGTGGCGGTGAGAGCGAGCGCCAGAGCACTGCGCCCTATTTCGTTCATCAGGCCGTTGCCGACCTCTTCGGCGATCGTGGGGATCGCGGCTATCTCTACCGTGTCACCGCCGAGTGGCCCGGGGGACGGGACGTACTGATCCTCTCCGACGCCCGACCGCTCGATGTATCCGGCGTGAGTAGCCCCAACCACCGCCGCGCGACACGGATAGAGAGCCGGGTGTACGATCCGCACGTGTCGGCCGGCCAGTTGCTGGACTATGAAGTCCGCGTCAACGCGACGCAGGTTCGCCGGGGGCCCGACCTCGATCGAAAGGGGAAGCCCCGGCAACATCGCCACGACGTATGGGAGCTGGTGTGGCAGGCCGACAAGCAGACGCCATGCACCCCACACGACGTTTACGGCGAGTGGATGAAGAGACAGTTGTCCGACGTTGCCGAACTTCTCGACACCCGCGTTACCGAGCGTGGAGAAGTGCAGGCGCGTCGGGGTGATCGGGCGTCGGGGGCCCGCTTCGTCGCCACCAACCTGATCGGCACGCTGCGGGTCACCGACCCCGAGCGCTTCCTGGAGATCGTTGCGCAGGGCATCGGTCGCGAGAAGGCTTTCGGCTGCGGCCTGCTCTGTCTCTCCCGACCCGGCACCGTGCTCGCCCGCCGCTACCCGGAGCGCGCGGCGGAGCTGCTCTGATGCTCCAGATCAAGGATCGGCTCTCCTTCTTCTACGTACAGCGTGGCGGCCTCACCGTGATCGACGGCTGTCTCGTGCTCACGGACAACGAGGACTGTACGCAGTACGAGGTCCCGGCGCGGGCCACGACGGTCATTATGGTCGGCCCGGGCACCACCGTCAGCACGGAGGCCATCCGCCTGGCCGCTGCCTACGGCGTGCTGATCACCTGGGTAGGTGAGCATGGAGTGCGCTGCTACTCCGCCGGCCGCCCATGGGGAGACAACATCGAGTGGTTGGACAAGCAGGTGAAGTGCTACAGCGATCCTTCGCTCACGCTGAAGGTCGCACGCGAGATGTTCTACCATCGATTCGGCGTTCGGATGGAGCGCCGTAGCATCGAACAGTTACGGGGGATCGAGGGCGCTCGAGTTCGGGAGCTTTACAAGCTGAAGGCTGCGGAGTACAAGATCCCCTGGAGCGGCCGCAACTATGTGCCCGGGAACCCATTCGGGACCACCGATGCGCCGAATCTGGCACTCAACGTGGCGAACACGTGCATGTACGGCTTGGTCGAGACGGCGATCCACGCGGCCGGAATGAGTCCGGCGCTCGGGTTCGTCCACCGAGGCGACCGGCTCTCGTTCGTGCTCGACATCGCCGACCTGTACAAGATGGAGCATATGGTCCCCCTTGCATTCGGCCTGGTGGCCAAGAAAGGACAGGGTGCGAAGCCGTGGCCGCAACTGGAGATGGATGTGCGGCGCGCATGTCGCGATTACTTCAAGACCTCCAAGCTCCTGGACCGGATCGTGAACGATTCAACGGCACTGATCGATGCTGGTCTTGGTGCTTGAGTGTGCGCCGCCCAAGCTGTACGGTTATTGTTCTTCCTGGGCACTCCAGGTATCGACCGGCGTGTACGCGGCAAATCTCCCGGCGAAGACGCGTGAGGCGATCTGGGAGCAGGTGTTGAAGTGGTCCGATGCCGAAACGAGAGCGGTGATGATCTGGGATTCTCCCGCGAACGAGCAGGGCTTGGAGTTCCGCAACCTCGGTGAGCCCCGCCGGCGCGTTGTCGATCGAGAAGGACTGCTCATCTCCACATGGATTCCCCGTGAAATCCCACCGTGACGACCCCCGAACGAATCCCGTAGCAATTTCTGCGGATCCGCAAGTCGATATCGCCTAATAAGTTGGAGAGAAGAGTGATCCCCGCAGGTGCGGGGGTAGACCCGTGGTGCAGTCGGAGGACGGCACCGGCAGCGGGTGATCCCCGCAGGTGCGGGGGTAGACCGCGTCTCGGAGAGGGTGCTGGTGGCGATGACGCGTGATCCCCGCAGGTGCGGGGGTAGACCTCGGAGCTCGCCGCCGCCGTGGGGCTCTACCTCGTGATCCCCGCAGGTGCGGGGGTAGACCGGGATCGCTCCTGATACCGGTGTTCACGCGCACGTGATCCCCGCAGGTGCGGGGGTAGACCTCCCTCGTCCTGACCGATGATCGTGGTGTTCAGGTGATCCCCGCAGGTGCGGGGGTAGACCTGTAGGCGGGGGGCTGCCGTCGTGCAAGTCAGGGTGATCCCCGCAGGTGCGGGGGTAGACCCTTCGACCTGA
>DASSTO010000189.1:0-32989 GCA_035707865.1 Longimicrobiaceae bacterium
GCCCTCGAGCAGCCCCATGTAGCCGCGCCGGATCCCCAGCACCTCCCAGCCGTTCTGCAGCGCGGTCAGCGTGGCCGCCCGGATCACCGCGTTCAGACCCGGCGCGTCTCCACCTCCGGTGTTGATCGCGATGCGGCGGATCTGGGAACCAGTATTCATAGGTGGTATCATAGGGAAACGGCGCCGCGTAGCCGCCGCGGCGTGAGAGCGAGGCCCCCGTCCGGGAGTTCGTACTTCCGCGGAACAAAAGCGGCCCCCTCCCGGGCGGCCGGGGTGAGCGCTGATTCTCGCACCCGCCGGGCCACGACACAAGGGTGCGGGGGCGGCGCTCTGGCATCCGAGTTGCTCCGCCGCCGGGCCGGCCGTGCGCACGCTGCGCGTGGCACAGGGTTCACCGACAGCGAAGTGGAAGAGAGATGACGAGACTGCAGCGACTCCTCTCGAGCGCCGCCATCGCGGCGCTGGGGTTGGCGCCGGCGGCGGCGGCCGCGCAGGTGTTCACACCGACCTACATGGCGCCGCGCCCGTCGAGCGACGTCGGGGTGTACGTGAGCAGCGGGCCGGGCGATTTCACGGCGGAGGGCATCCTGCGCCGCCACTTTGGCACCTACGACCTGGGCTTCCGCGCGGGGGTGTCGGAGCTCTCGAGCGCGGCGCTGGACATCGGAGGCGAGCTTCGCGCGCCGATTCCCGCGCCGAGCGCACCTGTCAGCCTGGCATTCATCGCGGGCGCGCAGGGGATCATCGGAGACGAGAGCGCGGTCGGCCTGCAGGGCGGCCTGAGCATCGGCTACACCTTCGTGGGCCCGCCGGTGAACATCACGCCCTACATCGCGCCGCGGGTCGCGCTCATCGACGGCTTCGGGCCCAACGACTCGATGAAGGCGCACCTCCTGGCGGACATCGGGGTGGACGTGGACATCCAGCCGCGCCTCAGCCTGCGCTTCGGCATCGGGCTCACCGACCCGAACGACGCCTGGGGTATCGGGCTCGCCTGGCATTGAGCCGCGAGGCGGGGGGCTTCACGATCCGGGACCTGCGCGCCCTGCTCGACCTCGAGCCCATCGAGCGCAACATCTACCGGGGCCGGAGCCGGGACATTCTCGGCTCCGGCCGGGTCTTCGGTGGGCAGGTGCTCGCGCAGGCGCTGGTGGCCGCGCAGCGCACGGTCGAGGAGGGGCGCGCCTGTCACTCGCTGCACGGCTACTTCATCCTGCCGGGCGACGCCGGCCTGCCGATCGTCTACTTCGTCGATCGGCTGCGCGACGGGAAGAGCTTCACCACCCGGCAGGTGACGGCGATCCAGAAGGGCGCCGCGATCTTCAGCATGTCGGCGTCGTTCCAGATCTCGGAGGCGGGCCCGACGCACCAGGTGGAGATGCCGGAGGTGGCCGGCCCGGAGGGGCTCCCCAGCGAGCTGGATCTGATCCGCCAGGAGGCGGACCAGATCCCCGAGCGCCTGCGCGGCCTCTACACGCAGGACCGGCCCATCGAGTTCCGGCCGGTCGATCCGACCGACCCGTTCCACCCCGAGCCCCGCCCGCCGCGCCGCTACACCTGGTTCCGCGCGATCGGCGACGTGGGCGACGACCCGCTCGAACAGCAGGCGGTGCTCGCCTACACCTCCGACTACGGCCTCCTCGGCACCGCCCTCCTCCCGCACTGCCTCACCTTCGAGAACCCGCACCTCCAGGCGGCCACCCTCGACCACGCCCTCTGGTTCCACCACGCCTTCCGCGTCGACGAGTGGCTCCTCTACGTCACCGACAGTCCCAGCGCCTCCGGCGCGCGCGGCTTCACGCGCGGGAGCGTCTTCACCCGTGACGGCGTGCTCGTCGCCTCGGTCGCGCAGGAGGGGCTGATCCGGGTGCGGGGATGAGGGCAGTGCCAGGTGCCAAGGGGCCAGGTGCCGGGTGCTGCGAGGGGGCGGACCAACGGAGGGTCGGCGACGTCCTTGACTCCGGGGGGACAGGGGCGAATAATGGGGGCCGGCGTTCGGGGCGCCCGCGGGTCCGCGCGAAGGACTGAGTCCACCCTCCGAAGATCCAGGTGACGGCACGTCATCTCCGTGCTGGCCAGCTTGCGGACCGCCGGCCCTGAGCATGGAGGCCCCATGACGCCCGCCCGTCCTCTCCCCCCGCACCCGGACATCGAGCAGCTCCGGCGACTGGCGAAGGAGCTGCTGCGCACCGCCCGAGCAGGCGACCCGGCCGCGCTCGGTCGTTTCCGCGCGTTGCCCTCGCTCGCCCGCGCCGTCGAAGACGAGCTCGCCCGCGCGCGGCTCGGGCTCCACGACGCCCAGTCGGTCGTGGCGCGCGAGCACGGCTTCGCTTCGTGGAACGCGCTGCGCGAGCGCGTGGAGGAGCTGACGCTCGAGGTCGGCGCGGCGGTGAACGAGTTCGTCGCCGCGGCCACCGACGGCCGCACCGACCGCGCCGAGCGGCTGCTCGCGCTCCGCCCGCGCCTCGCGGGTGCCGACTTCCACGCCGCCCTGCTACTGGGTGACTTCGCCGCCGTGGAACGGCACCTCGCCAGGAACCCCGCGGTCGCCCTCGAGCCCGGCGGCCCGCGCGGCTGGGAGCCCCTCCTCTACGTCTGCCACGACTCGCTGCTCCGGGGGCCCGTCGCCAGCGCGGACGGGCTCGTCTCCATCGCGCGGCTGCTGCTCGATCTCGGCGCGGACCCCGACACCCGCTTCCCCTGGCTGCACCACGGCGTGCGGCGCCCGGCCCTCTGGGGCGCGGTCTGCGTGACGCGTCTGCTGCCGCTCGCCGAGCTGCTGCTGCGCTCCGGCGCCGATCCGAACGACGGCGTCACCCTGCCGCTCGCGGCCAGCGGCGGCGACGTTGCCGCGCTCGACCTCCTGCGGTCCTTCGGTGCCGACCCGAACCAGCCCTGGGCGAGCGACGGCGCCCCGGCGCTCTACTCCATCCTCAGCTGGGCGCCGAGCCCCGTGGGTGCGCGCTGGCTGCTCGAAAACGGGGCCGACCCGGACCCGGTGTTCTCCGGCAACGGCGAGACGCCCCTGCACGCCGTCGCGAAGCGCGGCGACGTCGCGCTGGCGGAGCTGCTCGTCTCGCGCGGCGCGCACGTCTCCCGAGAGCGCGCGGACGGCCGCACTCCCTACGCGGTGGCGGAGCTGCACGGGAACCACCCGGTCGCCGACTGGCTGCGGGAGCGCGGCGGGTCGAGCGAGCTGCGGCCGGCGGACCGGCTCGTCGCGGCGTGCAGCCGCGGCGACCGCGAGGCGGTGGAGGAGCTGCTGGCCGCCCGGCCGGCGCTGCGCGGGGAGATCGGCGCGGAGCACTACGTGGCGCTCCACCGGGCCGCCGAGGCGGGCGACCTGCCGGCGCTCGAGCTGCTGCTCGCGTGCGGCTTCGATCCCGACCGCGGCGACGAGGAGATCGGCAAGACCGCGCTCCACAGCGCCGCCATGGCCGGCCGGCCGGACGCGGTGCGGGTCCTGCTGGCACACGGCGCCTCGCCGGCCACTCGCGACCGCGAGTTCCACGGGCAGCCGCTGGTCTGGGCTGCCGAGGGATCGAGATGGCACGAGGGCCGCGGCAGCGACTATTCCGAGGTCGCGAGACTGCTGCTGGACGCCGGCTCCCCGCTGGGGTGGGAGCCGGGTGAGGAACCCGCCGCGGTGATCCTGGAGATCCTCGCCGGCTGGCGCCGCGACCCGTCGGCGCGCACGAGCGGAGCCCCCGATCGCCGGCCGGGAGGGAACCATGCGTAAGACACCGCCCTCCGTGCTCGTCGTCGGCGCGCTCTTCCTCGCGGTCGGCGCTCTCGACGCCTGTCGTGGCCTCGCGCCCCTCTTCCGCGGCGCCGGGCCCGCGCGCCTCGCGGCCGACGACGCGACGGTGCTGGCCATCGGAGTCGCCGCGCTGCTCGGTGCGGCCTTCCTTCTACGCGGCCGTAACTGGGCGCGCTGGCTGCTGGCGGGGTGGATGGGGCTGCACGTGGCGCTCAGCCTGCGCCAGCCGGTGCCGCTGCTGGCGCACCTCGCGATCTTCACCCTCCTGCTCTTCTTCCTGTTCCGGCCGTCGACGGCGGCGTTCTTCCGGCCACCCGCGGCGGGCGGCTGACGCTGCAACGATGACGGTACATGCCCGCGGGGCCCGGGCATCGCGCCGATGCCCGGGCCCCGGTGCACCCGGCACGTGGCACCTGGCGCCGTCGTTCATCCCGCCGGCTGTTGCTGCGTCAGGCAGTGGAGCGTTCCGAGCCCCCAGACGAGGTCCACGGCGTGGATGCCGACGACCTCGCGGCCGGGGAAGAGCCCGGCGAGGGTGTTGAGCGCCACCCGGTCGGCGGGGTCGTTGAAGGTGGGGACGAGAACGGCGCCGTTGGCGATGTAGAAGTTGGCGTAGCTCGCGGGCAGGCGCTCGCCGTCCATGACGACGGGGCGGGGGAAGGGAAGGGTGACGACCCGCAGGCCGCCCGGGAAGCTCCGCGCGGCGAGCTCCAGGCGGCGCAGGTTGTCGGCCATGCGCGCGTGGTTCTCGTCGGCGGGGTCGGGCTCGTGGGTGAGGACGACGGTGTGCGGGTCCACGAAGCGGGCGACGTCGTCGACGTGGCCGTGCGTGTCGTCGCCCACCGCCCCCTCGCCCAGCCAGAGGGTGCGTGTGATGCCGAGGTACTCGCCGAAGGCGCGCTCGTAGTCCTCGCGCGTCATGCCCGGGTTGCGCACCTGGACGTCGGAGAGGAGCCACTCCTCCGTGACGAGCATCGTGCCGCGGCCGTCGGTCTCGATGCCGCCGCCTTCGAGCACCAGCCGGCCGCGCCCCTCGGGGCGCTCGGCGACCACGGCCGGCAGGCCGGTCAACCGCGCGACGGTCCGCCCGACCTGCTCGTCGCGCAGGTGGTTGTCGTACTTCGCCCACCCGTTGAACGCCCAGCAGATCCATTCGAGACCGTCCGGCCCGAAGACTCCCGTGGGCCCCGAGTCGCGCAGCCAGACGCGGTCGGTGGGGACGAGGTGGAAGCGGCAGCGCTCCAGCGGCACCGCGTGGGAGCGCAGGATCCTCGTCGCGCGCTCGCGCGTCTCCTCGCCGTCGCAGAGGATCCGCACCGGCTCGTGCCGGCTCAGCGCGCGGACGATCTCGGCGTAGACCCAGGGGATCGGCCCGAACTTCCCCGGCCAGTCCGGCTCGTGGTGCGGCCAGGCGACCCACGTCGCCGCGTGCGGCTCCCACTCCGCCGGCCAGCGGCGGCCGCCCTTCCTCATGCCAGGTATCGCTCCAGGATGGGGCCGTAGGCGTCGATGCGCCGGTCGCGCAGGAAGGGCCAGTTGCGGCGCGTGTACTCGATCAGCGCCGGGTCCACCTCCGCCACCAGGATCGCCGGCTCCGTGCCCGCCTCGGCGACGATGCGGCCGAAGGGGTCGGCGATGAAGGAGTGCCCGAAGAACTCGATGCCGTCGGTGCCCGGCTCGGGCTCGTGCCCCACCCGGTTGGCCGCGGCGACGTAGACGCCGTTCGCGATGGCGTGACCGCGCTGGATCGTGCGCCACGCGTCCGCCTGCGACGGCCCCCACTCCTCCTTCTCCGCCGGGTGCCAGCCGATGGCGGTGGGGTAGAAGAGCACCTCGGCGCCCATCAGCGCCGTGATGCGTGCCGCCTCGGGGTACCACTGGTCCCAGCAGATCAGCACCCCGATGCGGCCGTAGCGCGTGTCGAAGGTGCGAAAGCCCGTCTGCACCCCCGGCGCCGCCCCGTGCGCGTAGATCTCGCCCGGCGTGAAGTAGTACTTCTCGTGGTAGAGCGGGTCGTCGGGGATGTGCATCTTCCGGTAGACGCCCAGCAGCGACCCGTCCGCGTCGACCACGGCGGCCGAGTTGTGGTAGAGGCCGGCCGCGCGCTTCTCGAAGATCGGCACCACCACCACGACCTCCAGCTCGCGCGCCAGCCGCTGCATGCGCTCCACCGTCGGCCCCGGGATCGGCTCCGCCAAGTCGAAGCGCTCGGCGTCGGTGATCTTGCAGAAGTACGGCGCGTCGAAGAGCTCCTGGAGGCAGACGACCTGCGCGCCCCGGGCCGCCGCGTCGCGGATCGCCCGCTCGTGCGCGGCCACCGTGGCTTCCTTGTCCGGCCCGACGGCGAGCTGGATCAGCCCGATCTTGAATGCTCGGTCGTTCATCGCTACGCTGAGTGAGGGCGGTGGAGAAGTCCCGAAGTATGACCGCTCCCGGACGTGCCCGCAATCCACGCACCCATGCCCCCGCATGGCGGGCCGCGATGGGAGTTGCGGAGCCGGATGATACCGGTTACAATCCGGCGCATCCGGCAACCCGGGGCCGGCGCCAGCGGGGTCCCGCCCGCGTCGGTCGCACCGCGCTCCACCACGCATCCGCACCCGATACCCTTTTTCTTCTCCGCGCCGATGCGCCCCATCGTCCGCAAGGCTCTCTCGTCCCCGCAACTCGGGCTCCTGCTCGTGGTCGTGGCCCTCGCCGCGGTGCTGACCGCGCTCGCGGGCAGTCACGTCAATCGCGCCACCGGCCAGGTCGTCAACAACTTCTGGAACTCGTACACCCTGATGCAGACAGGGACGGACGCGAGCTTCTTCGCCATCATGGCCGTGGGAGCCACGCTCGTCATCATCCTGGCGGGGATCGACCTCTCGGTGGGCTCCATCTACGCGCTCTCGGGCGTGACGATGGCGCTGACATTGCGCGCGCTGCCCGGCCTCGGTCCCGTCGCCACCGTCCTCGTCGGCCTCGGCGTGGCGCTCGGCGTGGGGCTGCTCTGCGGGATCTTCAACGGCGTGATGGTCGTGGGCCTGCGCGTCCACTCGTTCATCATCACCCTGGGGACGATGTGGATCCTGCGCGGGCTGGCCTTCGTGATCAGCGGCGCGCAGAGCATCCTGCTGCCGCAGCCGCTCACGGACGTCGCGAAGGCGTCGCTGGGTCTGCGCTCCGAGCTCTACCCGGTCCCGATCCTCTGCATGCTCGCGGTGACGGTGCTGGGGATGATCTACCTGAGCCGGACGGTGATGGGGCGGCACATCTTCGCCTTCGGAGGGAGCCAGGAGGCGAGCCGCTTCGCGGGCCTGTCGCTGGGGCGCATCCAGATCGGCGTCTACGCGCTCTCGGGCCTCACGGCGGGGATCGCCGCCTTCCTGGGGGCGAGCTTCTACGGCTCCGCCTCGTCGGCGGACGCGAACGGCTACGAGCTCTACGTCATCGCCGCCGCGGTGGTGGGCGGAGCGAGCCTGATCGGGGGGCGGGGGAGCGCGATCGGCGCGATGCTGGGCGCGCTGCTGATCGTGCTGATCCGGCAGTCGATCCGGACGTTGCACTTCGACCAGAACTACGAGTGGGTGATCATCGGGTGCGCGATCATCGTGGCGGTGGTGATCGACCACTGGAGCGCCCGGCTCGCCGCGCGGCGATTGAGTCGAACGGCGGCACGGGTACAGGCTGCATAACTTTCAGCGAACGAGGGGGACCATGCAGACGGGTCGATCGAGGTCTCTGACCGCCGCGCTGGCGGCGGCGCTGGTGCTGGCCGCGTGCGGCAAGGAGCCCAAGCCGGGCGCGGCGGCGAACGGCGCGGCGGCGCCGGGCGGGGTGGACCACATCACCATCGCGATGATCGCCAAGGCATCCACCAACCCGCTCTTCCTCGTCGGGCGCAACGGGGCGGAGGCGGCGGCGAAGGAGCTCTCCGCGAAGGACTCCACGCTGAAGGTGGACGTCGTCTGGATGACGCCGCCGCAGGAGGACGGGCAGGTTCAGGCGCAGCGCATCGCGCAGGCGGTGAACGAGGGCGTGGACGCCGTGCTGATCTCCGCGTCGGACGCGGGGAAGGTCGCCGGCGCCATCGACGACGCCGTGGCGCGTGGCGTGGCGGTGATGACCTTCGACAGCGACGTGCCCCAGTCGAAGCGCTTCGCCTACTACGGCGTGGACGACGAGAAGGTCGGCCGCCAGGTGATGTCGAACCTCGCCGAGCTGATGCACGGCAAGGGCACGGTGGCGATCCTCGCGGGCAACCAGAACGCCCCGAACCTGCAGCGCCGCACGCAGGGCGTGCGCGACGAGGCCGCGAAGTACCCGGGCATCAAGATCGTCGACGCCTTCCACCACGCCGAGACGCCGCAGGACGCCGCGGCCGAGGTGGTGCGCGTGGACAACGCGTACCCCAACGTCAACGGCTGGGCGATGATCGGTGGCTGGGCGCTCTTCACCAAGAGCCTCCTCACCGACCTCGATCCCTCGAAGATGACGGTCGTCTCGGTCGATGGTCTGCCGGCGGAGCTGCCGTACGTGGAACGGGGGATCGCGCCGGTGCTCCTCGCCCAGCCGGTCTACGACTGGGGCTACGTGGGGGTGAAGACGATCGTGGACAAGCTGCACTACCACAAGAACGTCCCCGAGATCATCCCGATGGAGACCGTGAAGGTCACCAAGGACAACCTGGGCGACTGGGCGCGGACGTTGAAGTCCTGGGGCTTCGACAACGTGCCGCAGAAGTACCTCGACATGAAGTAGCGGGAATGACCACCCCGGCGGTCCGCTTCGAAGACGTCACCCGCCGCTTCCCCGGCGTGCTGGCCCTCGACGGCGTCTCCTTCGAGATCGCCGAGGGGAGCTGCCACGCGCTCTGCGGGGAGAACGGGGCGGGGAAGAGCACGCTGGGGAAGCTGCTCGCCGGGATCTACCCGCTCGACGGCGGGCGCCTCTTCGTGCACGGCGAGGAGGCGCGCTTCGAGAGCCCGCGCGACGCGCTCGCGGCCGGGGTCGGCATGGTCCACCAGGAGCTGGCCTTCTGCGAGAACCTCTCGATCGCCGAGAACCTCTGCCTCGCCAACCTGCCCGCGTCGCGCGGCTTCGTGCGCCGCCGCGAGATGGAGGAGCGCGCGGAGCGGATGCTCGGCTCCATCGGCGTCTCGCTGGACGTGCGGCGCTCCGTCGGCTCGCTCACCGTCGCGCAGCAGCAGATGGTGCAGATCACGGCGGCGGTGGAGAGCGGCGCGAGCATCATCGTCTTCGACGAGCCCACCAGCAGCCTGAGCCAGCACGAGGCGGAGCAGCTCTACGCGCTGATCGAGCGGCTGCGGGCCGACGGCGTGACGTGCATCTACGTCTCCCACCGCATGCCGGAGATCTTCCAGCTCTGCGACACCGTGACGGTGCTGCGCGACGGCCGGCACGTCGCGACCCGCCCCGTCGCCGGGCTGAGCGAGGCCGATCTCGTGCGCATGATGATCGGCCGCGAGCTGGGCGCCTACTACCCGAGCCACCTGGAGCGCGAGCCGGGCGAGGAGCTCCTGCGCGTGGAGGGGCTCTCCAGCCCGGGGAGGTTCGAGGACATCTCCTTCACGCTGCACGCGGGTGAGGTGCTCGGACTCGCGGGCCTGGTCGGCGCCGGGCGTACCGAGGTCGCCGAGGCGCTCTTCGGCCTCGACCCCGACGCCACCGGCACCGTTCTCGTGCGCGGCCAGCCCATGCGGCTGAAGGGCCCGTCCGCCTCCATGCGCCGGGGCCTCGGTCTCGTCCCCGAGGACCGCAAGCGCCAGGGCCTCGTGCTCACCGAGAGCGGCCTCCACAATCTCTCGCTCCCCATCCTCGGGCGGCTCTCAACCGCTTCGTGGATCCACCGCGCGGAGGAGCGACGGCTCGCCGGCGAGTACTTCCGACGCCTCCGCGTCCGTTCGCCGAGCCTCGACTTCACCGTCGCCGGCCTCTCCGGCGGCAACCAGCAGAAGGTCGTCCTCGCGCGCTGGCTCGCCGCCCGCTCCTCGATCCTCCTCCTCGACGAGCCCACGCGGGGGGTCGACGTGGGCGCGAAGGCCGAGATCCACGCGCTCATCGACGAGCTCGCCTCCGCCGGCAACGCCATCCTCCTCATCTCGAGCGAGCTGCCGGAGGTCATCTCTCTCTCCTCGCGCATCCTCGTGCTGCGCGACGGACGCGCGGTCGCCGAAGTGCCCCGCGCCGAAGCATCGCAGGACCGCCTCCTCCGGCTCATGGCGGGCCTGGGCGAGGCCGTCCCTCTCTCCCCACACTGAAGCGGCCGACCCGTTCCCTTTCACTCGTCTGATCACCATGTCTACTTCGAACGCGCAGGATCGGTACACGCCCCGGCCGGAGGATCACTTCACCTTCGGGCTGTGGACGGTCGGCAACGTCGGGCGCGACCCCTTCGGCGAGCCGGTGCGCCCGCCGCTCCCGCTGACGCGCCTGGTGCGCAAACTGGCGGAGCTGGGGGCGTACGGGGTGAACTTCCACGACAACGACCTGGTGCCGGCGGACGCGAGCGCGCAGGAGCGCGACCGGATCGTGCGGGAGTTCAAGCAGGTGCTGGAGGAGACGGGCCTGAAGGTGCCGATGGCGACGACGAACCTCTTCAGCGACCCGGTCTTCCGGGACGGCGCCTTCACGAGCAACGACGCGAAGGTGCGGCAGCTGGCGCTGCAGAAGACGATGCGGGCGATGGACCTGGGCGTCGAGCTGGGCGCGAAGACGTACGTCTTCTGGGGCGGTCGCGAGGGGGTGGAGACGAACGCGGCGAAGAGCGCGCTCGACGCGTTGCGGTGGTTCCGCGACTCGATCAACTACCTCTGCGAGTACGCGATCGACCAGGGCTACGACCTGAAGTTCGCGCTGGAGCCGAAGCCGAACGAGCCGCGGGGCGACCTCTACCTGCCGACGATCGGCCACATGCTCGCCTTCATCCCGACGCTGGAGCACCCGGAGATGGTGGGGGTGAACCCGGAGGTGGCGCACGACACGATGGCGGGGCTGGACTTCTCGCACGGCGTGGCGCAGGCGCTCGACGCGGGCAAGCTCTTCCACATCGACCTGAACGACCAGCAGCCGGGCCGCTACGACCAGGACTTCCGCTTCGGGAGCGCGAACCCGAAGGCGTCGTTCTTCCTGGTGAAGCTCCTGGAGGACGCGAAGTGGCCGGGGATGAAGCACTTCGACAGCCATCCGTACCGGACGGAGGACGACGCGGGCGTGTGGGAGTTCGCGGCGGGCAGCATGCGCACCTACCTGATCCTGAAGGAGAAGGTGGCGCGCTTCCACGCCGACCCGGAGATCCAGCAGCTGCTGGGCGAGCTGCGCACCCGCTCGGAGGGCGCGCGGCCGGAGTACTCGCGCGAGGGCGCCGCGGAGCTGAAGGGCCGCGAGTTCGACATGGACGCGCTGCGGGCGCGGGGCTACGCCTACGAGCGCCTGGACCAGCTCACGATGGAGATCCTGATGGGAGTTCGCTGACCGTGAGCGACCTCTTCCTGGGCCTCGACGTGGGGACGAGCGGGGTCAAGGCGATCCTGATCGACGCCGCGGGCGAGGTTCGCGCCAGGACCACCATCCCGTTGACGCTCAGCACGCCGCAGCCGGGCTGGGCTGAGCAGGACCCGCGGGACTGGTGGGAGGCGTCGGCCGCCGCGATCCGCGCCGTCGTCGGCGAGGCGCCGGGCGCCTCCGTCGCGGCGGTCGGGATCGCGGGGCAGATGCACTCGTCCGTCTTCCTGGACGCGGCGGGCGAGGTGATCCGCCCGGCGCTGCTCTGGTGCGACGGCCGGACGACGCTGGAGTGCCGGGAGATCACCGAGGCCGCGGGCGGCGAGCCCCGTCTGCGCGACCTGGCGAGCAACCCGGCTCTGGAGGGCTTCACGCTCCCCAAGATCCTCTGGCTGCGGAAGCACGAGCCGGAGGCCTTCGCGCGGCTGGACACGGTGCTGCTGGCGAAGGACTACATCCGCTACCGGCTGACCGGCGTGCTGGCGACGGAGCCCTCCGACGCGAGCGCCACGCTGATGTACGACACCGCGCGCCGCCAGTGGAGCCGGGAGATCATGCAGGCGGTAGGGCTGTCGACGTCGCTGCTGCCGCCGGTGGGTGGATCGTCGGAGGTGCTGGGCCGGGTGACCGAGGAGGTGGCGCGCGTCACCGGCCTGCCGGCGGGGACGCCGGTGGTGGGCGGCGGCGCGGACAACGCGTGCGGCGCCGCGGGCGTGGGCGTCGTTTCGCCCGGGGAGGCGGTGGTGAGCTGGGGGACCTCGGGCACGGTGCTCGCCCCGACGGCGACGCCGGAGGTGGACCCGGGGCTGCGGGCGCACACCTTCTGCCACGTCGTGCCGGACACGTGGTACGTCATGGGGGTGATGCTCACCGCGGGCGGGGCCTTCGGCTGGTTCCGCGACCGGATCGCGCACGACCTCGCCGGCAACCCGGACGCGAGCCGGCTGCTGAACGAGGAGGCGGCCTCCGTGCCGCCGGGCGCGGAGGGCGTCACCTTCCTGCCGTACCTGCAGGGAGAGCGGACGCCGCACCGGGACGCGGCGGCGCGCGGGGCGTTCGTGGGGCTCTCGCTCGCGCACACCCGCGCGCACCTCACGCGGGCGGTGCTCGAGGGCATCTGCTTCGCGCTGCGGGACTCCCTCTCCATCCTCGCGGAGCTGAAGCTGCGCCCCGACGAGATCCTGCTCACCGGCGGCGGCGCGCGGAGCGGCTTCGTGCGGCAGCTGCTGGCGGACGTCTCGGGGCTGCCGGTGCGGACCGTGAATCGCGAGGAGGGGCCGGCGTACGGGGCCGCGCTGCTGGCGGCGGTGGGGGCGGGCGCGTTCGCTACCGTGACGGCGGCCGCGCGGGCCACGCTCACGCGCTCGGCGCCGCAGCTGCCGGACCCGCGGGTGCACGCGGCGTACGAGGAGCCGTACGCGCGCTTCCGCTCGCTCTACCCGGCGCTGCGCTCGGCGCGAAGCTGAGCCCAGCGGGCGAGCGGCGCCGACTCGCGGCGCGTGCCGCAGGAGCTGCGGATGATCATCTCCACCGGGAGCACCACCCTTTCGGGCGGGAGCTCCGGGCTCTGTATCCGGCGCAGGAGGAGGTCCATCGCCACGCGGCCGATCTCGGCGGTCGGCTGCGCGGCGACGGTGAGGAAGGGGTCTACGAGCGTCGCGGCCTCGTTGTCCATGCAGACGACCGCGACGTCGTCGGGCACGCGGAGCCCGCGCGCGCGCAGCGCCCGGAGCACCCCGACGGCGACGAGGTGGCTGGCGGCGAAGATGGCTTCGGGCCGCTCCCCGCGGTCGAGCATGGCGGCGGTGAGCTCCTCGCCGCTCGCGACCGTGAAGCTCCCCAGGTGGGCGGCGGGGCTCAGGCCGTGGCGCTGCATCACCGCGCGGTAGGCGTCGAGCCGGTGCGTGAGCGAGGTGAGGTCCGGCTTGCCGCCCACGAAGACGATGTCCCGGTAGCCCCGCGACACCAGGTGCTCCGTGAGCTTGCGGCCTCCCTCGTACGAGTCTCCCGTGACGACGTCCAGGCCCGCGCCGGGGATCTCCCGGTCGACCAGCACCACGGGGATGTCGTGGCGCTCGAGGACGTCGAAGAGGTGGTCCTCACCCGCGGCGGGAACCAGGACCACGCCCGCTACGCGGTAGGCGACCATGGCGCGCAGGATCTCCTTCTCCTTCGCCAGCGATTCCCCGGTGTTCGCCAGGAAGAGCGTGTAGCCGCGCGCGTTGGCGACGCTCTCGACGCCGCTGATGAGCGTGGTGTAGAACGGGCTCGCGATGTCCGGCACCAGGAGCGCGGCCTGCTTCGACCTGCGGTTGGTGAGCGTCTGCGCGACCGCGTTGGGGACGTAGCCGAGGCGGTCGATGGCGTGCTCCACCCGGCGCCGCGTCTCGGCGCTCAGCAGGTGCGGCTGCTGGAAGAATCGGCTGACCGTAGCCGGGCTGACGCTGGCCAGCCGGGCCACATCCCGAATCGTGATCATCGGAGCTCGTCCGGTGGGGTCAGGGTGAGGGCTGGGGCGGGTAAGGTGCGCCGCGGCCTTCATCTAGTTAGCACGTCGACGCCCGCGCGGCAAGGCGGACGTGCGTCTACCCGGCGCCTCCGACGACCAGCCGGACGGGGATGCCGCCGTTGCGCGTGCGGAGCACCTCGTGGAAGGGAAGGCCCACCTGGCCCTCCAGCCGGCGGTCGGCCGAGAGGAGCGCCAGGCTCCAGCCGGGCAGCCGGTCCCGGGCCAGACGCCCGAGCGCGGCGTAGAGGTTCCGCAGACCCGCGCTCTCGCCGACGCGGACGCCGTAGGGGGGGTTGACGACGAGCCAGCCGGGTCCGTCGGGCGGCTCGACGGCGGAGAGCGCACGGGTCGCCAGCGTCAGGTCCGCGAGGACGCCGGCGCGCCCGGCGTTCGCCCGCGCGGCCTCGACGGCCCCCGCATCCCTGTCGGAGCCGTGGATGGGCGCGGGCGCAGCGGGCAGGACGAGCGAGCGGGCCCGCTCGACGACCCGGTCCCACAGCCCCACGTCGAAATCGGGCCACGCCTGGAAGGCGAAGGCGCGCGGCAGCAGTCCGGGGCTGGCGAGGCCGGGCGCGATCCCGCGGGCCAGGAGCGCGGCCTCGATGGGGATCGTGCCCGAGCCACACATCGGGTCGAGCAGCGCCACCGTGCCGGGCCAGCCGCTACCGAGCAGCATCGCCGCCGCGAGCGTCTCGCGCAGTGGCGCCTTCGCCACGGCCTGCCGGTAGCCCCGGAGGTGCAGCAGCGCGCCGGAGCTGTCGGCGCTGACCGTGCAGTGGTCGTGCAGGAAGCGCACGACGAAGAGCTGCTCCGCCGCGCCCTCGGCCTCCTCCCCTCCCGCCTCCCCCGGTGCCCCGACCGGGACGCCCAGCCGGTGCTCGATTGCGGCCCGCAGGCGCTCCTCGACCGCGCCCTCGTGGTAGAGCTTCGATTTGCGGCTCGTCACCCGGATCCGCACCGGCCGGCCCGCGCCGACCACCCGCTCCCACGGTACCCGCCGCGCGTGGCGTTCCAGCTCGAAGAAGCTCCGCGCGCGGAACTCCGCCAGCCGGAGCAGCACGCGGCTGGCCGTGCGCAGGTGCAGGTTGGCGGCGTAGAGCTGCTCGGCCGTCCCCTCCCAGGCCACGCCGCCGACCTCGACGGCCGGCGCGGCGCCGAGCGCCCGCAGCTCCTCCGCGACGAGCGCTTCCAGACCGGGTGCCGCGACGGCGAAGAGCGGGAGCGTACCGGCCGTCAAGCGCGCCCCGAGGCGAGATGCAGCTGGACGAGGGTGGCGACGAGGTTGTGCGCGAAGTCGCGAGAGTACGACGGCGAGGGCGGGTAGACCAGGCGGAGGTCGGTGCGGGGGAGCCGCTGGTGGGCGGCGACGGAGGCGAAGACCGGCTGCGCGGCGTCGAGCGCCGCCACCGCCGGGGCGTCGTCCACGCACACCGCCCGGAGGCGGGGCCGGAGCTCGGCCGGCAGCGAGTCGCGCAGGCGCTGGCCGAACCGGGGGTCCAGGCACAGCACGGCGAGCTCTCCTTGCTGCAGCGACTGCTCGATGACGTCGCGGGCCTGCTCGTTCATCGGGGCCACCAGCACCGGCTTGCCGAGCTGCTCCGCCGCGGAGCGGAGCTCGGCCGCGTGGAAGACGGTGGTGACGAGCACGTCCGCCTCGGCGAGCCCCTCGGGCCTCCCCGTCGCCGACTCCATCGGCACCGCCGCGAGGCCGAACTGGTGCTCCAGCTCCCGGCAGAGCGAGAGCCGGACGTCCGCGCACTCCTCCACGCACGCGCAGCGCAGGCGGCCCTCCAGCGTCCACCGGCGCACGAGCTCCGGCATCTGCACCGGCTTCAGCTGGTGCTCCCACGCCTCGGTCAGCGTGTGCGCGACCCAGGCCGCGGTCTCGGGCAGCTGCATCTCGAACGACCGCTCCATCGAGGCGAGATAGATCCCCGAGCGCTCCCGTCTCTCCACCAGCCCGTCGATCTCCAGGCAGCCGTACGCCTGCAGCGCCGCGTAGGAGGTGACCCCGAAGATGCGCGCGATCCGGCGGATGCTCGGCAGCCGGTCCCCCCCGTGCAGGCGCCCGACGTGCAACGAGGCCGCGATGAACCGACGCAGCTCTCCCGTCAGGCCGCTCTCGCCCACCGTCTCACGCCTGGCCATCATAGCCCTCCCGTGCTGTCCGCTGTCGCGCCCGCTGCGCTCCCTTCCCGCGCAACTCCCGAGCCGGCGCTCAGCCGGCCGCCGCGGGCACCACCGCAGACGCGGGCACCGGCCGCACCCGGAACTCGTCCCGGACGATCCGGTCCTCGTAATTCACCACCACCCGCTCGTACTCCTGGCGCATCAGCGGCGAGGAGAGGATGAAGTCCGCCGTCGATCGGTTGCACGCCATCGGAATGTTGTAGACCACCGCGATCCGCAGCAGCGCCTTCACGTCCACGTCGTGCGGCTGTGGCTGCAGCGGGTCCCAGAAGAAGATCACGAAGTCGATCCGCTCCTCCGCGATCGCCGCGCCCACCTGCTGGTCACCGCCCAGCGGCCCGCTCCGGAAGCGGTGCACCTCCAGCCCCAGCTCGCCCGCCAGCAGCGCACCCGTCGTGCCCGTCGCGAAGAGCTCGTGCTCCGAGAGCGTGCCCCGGTTGAAGCGCGCCCAGTCCAGTATGTCGGCTTTGCGGTGGTCGTGCGCGATCAGCGCGATCCGCTTCCGCCGCTGCATCGTTCGAAGAATCGTGTCGCTCACGGTAGCCTTCCCGGTTCGAGGCCGCAGGGACGCCCTTCGGTCGCGAGGGAAGCTACCCGCCGGCCCCCGGCCTGTCCAGCCGCCGCGCCCGCCCCGCCGGCTCGCTTGACATAGGGGTGGGGGGTATTAGATTCAGCGGTGGAAGTGGTGTCGTCCCGGCGAGTACGGAGGTGCGGATGAGTGCGACGGACTGGGCGGTGCTGGTCGCCGGCGTGACGGCGATCGCGTGGGTGAACTGGTACTTCTTCGTGGCCGAGAGCCGGGCGCGGGGGTCGAGGCGCAAGGAAGGGAAGCATGGCGACGACACGGAGTGAGGTGGTGGGGCCGGTGAAGGTGACGATCCCGGTGAGCGGGATGACGTGCGCCGCGTGCTCGGGGCGGGTTCAGCGCGCGCTCTCGAAGGAAGCGGGGGTGAGCGAGGCGGCGGTGAACCTGATGACGAGCGACGCGACGGTGACGTACGACCCGGCGGTGGTGACGCCGGAGCGGCTGGTGGAGCGCATCCGGGACACCGGGTACGGCGCCGAGCTGCCGGAGCCGACGCGTACCGCCTTCGACGAGCAGGCGGAGCAGGACCGCGCGCTCGGCGAGGAGTACCGGGGGCTGCGGCTGCGGGCGGCGGTGAGCCTGGTGGCGGGGGTGGTCGCGATGGTCGCCTCCATGCCGCTGATGGCGACCGCGGGCCGGGCGGTGCACGGCGCCGCTCTCGACCCCTTCATGCACTGGACGATGGAGACGCTGGGCCCCGCGCTGGAGCGGGCGCTTCCCTGGCTGTACGCCGTACCGGCGCCGGTGCTCTCGTGGGGGCTGCTGGTGCTGACGCTGGGGGTGATGGGCTGGGCGGGGCGGCACTTCTACACGCGTGCGTGGGCGGCCTTCCGGCACCATTCGGCCGACATGAACACGCTGGTGGCCGTCGGCACCGGCGCGGCCTTCCTGTATTCCGTGATCGCGACCGTCGCGCCGGGCTTCTTCGTGAGCCGCGGCGTGCCGCCGGACGTGTACTACGAGGCGGTGGTCCTGATCGTCGCGCTCATCCTGGTGGGCAACACGCTGGAGGCGCGGGCGAAGCGGCAGACGTCGGCGGCGCTGCGCTCGCTCGCGGAGCTGCAGCCGAAGGGGGCGCGGGTGGAGCGCTCGGGCGAGGAGCTGGAGCTGCCGGTCGAGGACGTGCGGCGCGGGGACGTCGTGCTGGTGCGTCCGGGTGAGCGTATTCCGGTCGACGGTGAGGTGCTCTCGGGCCACAGCGTGGTCGACGAATCGATGCTCACGGGCGAGAGCCTGCCGGTCGAGAAGTCCGCGGGCGACGCGGTGATCGGCGGGACGATCAACCAGGGCGGAGCGCTGCGCTTCCGAGCCACCACGCTGGGCGCCGAGAGCGTGCTCGCGCAGATCGTGGAGCTGATGCGCGCGGCGCAGGGCTCGCGCGCACCGATCCAGCGGCTCGCCGACCGGGTGAGCGCGATCTTCGTCCCGGTCGTCGTCTCGCTGGCGATCGCCACCTTCGTGGTCTGGTTCATCGCGGCGCCGGCCGCGCCGTTCGTCCACGCCTTCGCGGCGGCGGTGGCGGTGCTCATCATCGCCTGCCCCTGCGCGATGGGGCTCGCGGTGCCCACGGCGGTGATGGTCGCCACGGGCAAGGGCGCGGAGCACGGGGTGCTGATCAAGGGTGGCGAGGCGCTGCAGCGCGCCCGCGACGTCGACACGGTGGTCCTCGACAAGACGGGCACCGTCACCGAGGGCCGCCCCTCGGTGACGGACTTCGTGGTGGGCGACGGGAGCGACGGGGCGCGCGTCCTCGCGCTCGCGGCCGGCCTGGAGCGCCAGAGTGAGCACCCGCTCGCCGCGGCGGTCGTCGCCTTCGCGAGGGGCAGGGGGGTGGAGTCGCCCGCCGCGGAGGACTTCGATTCGCGGACCGGGCTCGGCGCGACCGGCGTCGTGGACGGCTCCGCGGTGGCGATCGGCAACGCGCGGCTGATGGAGGAGTGGGCGATCCCCACCGCGCCGCTGCAGGCGCGCGCGGACGAGCTCGCCGCCCGGGGGCGCACGCCGGTCTTCATCGCCGTCGACGGCGCGCTCGCCGCGCTGGTGGCGGTGGCGGACCCGGTGAAGCAGGGTTCGCGCGGCGCGATCGAGCGGATGAAGCGGATGGGCCTCGACGTGGTGATGCTCACCGGCGACAACCGGCGCGCCGCCGAGGCGGTCGCGCGCGATGCGGGGGTGGGACGGGTGGTGGCGGAGGTGCTGCCCGAAGGCAAGGTAGCCGAGATCGAGCGCCTGCAGGCGGAGGGGCGGGTGGTGGCGATGGTCGGCGACGGCGTCAACGACGCTCCGGCGCTCGCCCGGGCGGACGTGGGCGTGGCGATCGGTACCGGGACCGACATCGCCGTGGAAGCGAGCGACGTCACCCTCGTGCGCGGCGATCTGGCCGGCGTGGCGGCGGCGATCGAGCTCTCGCGCCGCACGATGCGAACGATGAAGGAGAACCTCTTCTGGGCCTTCGTCTACAACGTGATCGGCATCCCGATCGCGGCGGGGGTGCTCTACCCCGTCGCGGGGATCCTGCTGAGCCCCATCCTGGCGAGCGCGGCGATGGCGCTCAGCTCGGTGAGCGTGGTTTCCAACAGCTTGCGGCTGCGGCGGTGGCGCTTCGCCGCCTGACCCGGCCCGGGCACGAGGAGAGAGGAGGACGGGTTGGACGTGAAATCCGGCGACGAGCCGCGGCACTTCTGCGGGTGCGGCTGCGCGATGGAGGACGGGGAGAGGCGGGCGGTGGCGGTGGACCCCGAGATCAAGGAGCGCAGCCTCAAGCGGTTGCGGCGCATCGAGGGCCAGGTGCGCGGGCTGCAGCGCATGGTGGAGGACGAGCGCTACTGCGCCGACATCATGACGCAGATCTCCTCCGTCCACGAGGCGCTGCGCTCCGTGGGCCGCGAGATGATGCGCAATCACCTCCGCCACTGCGCCACCGCCGCGATCCGGGCGAGTGACGAGGAGGCGGAGGTGATGTACGGCGAGCTGATCGACCTGATGTACCGTCTGGTGCGGTAAGGCGGCGGCTCCGCCCGGCCGCTCCGGGGCCGGTCACGGCCGGAATCGCACGCGCTGTCCGGGGCGCGTCCGGTACTCCCGCACCGTCCTGCCGTAGCGCACGCGCAGCGGTCCGCCGCGCCCGGAGACGAGCGTCGCCTCCTGGAGCCGCCCGCCCTTCCACGCGATGTCGACGGTGAAGCCCCCCCGCGCGCGCAGCCCCTGCACGCTCCCCGTCGGCCAGGCGGAGGGGAGGGCGGGCAGCAGGTCGATCTCCCCCTCGTCGCTCTGCAGCAGCATCTGCAGGATGCCCGAGGCCGCCCCGAAGTTGCCGTCGATCTGGAAGGGCGGGTGCGCGTCGAAGAGGTTCGGGTACACCCCGCCACCCGCCCTCATGTTGTTCCCGTGCCGGAGGGTGAGCAGGTTCTCCAGCAGCCGGTAGGCGTGGTCGCCGTCGCGCAGCCGTGCCCAGAAGTTGATCTTCCACGCCTTCGACCAGCCGGTCCCCTCGTCGCCCCGGAACTCGAGTGACTTGCGCGCGGCCGCGAAGAGCGCGGGCGTGCTGTCCGGGTTGATCTCGTTGCCCGGGAAGAGCCCCCAGAGGTGGGAGACGTGCCGGTGGTGGTCGTTCGGATCGTCCAGGTCCTGCTGCCACTCCTGCAGCTGCCCGTACTTCCCGATCTTGTTCGGGGCGAGCCGGGCCCGCATGGCCACCAGGGTGTCGCGGAAGGCGGCGTCCACTCCCAGGATCCGGCTGGCCTGGATGGTGTGGGTGAAGAGCTCGCGGACGATCTGCTCGTCCATCGTGGGCCCCATCACCAGCCCCCCGTGCTCGGGCGAGAGCGAGGGGCCCGTGACGAGGTGGCCCGTGCGCGGATCCTCCACCAGGTAGTGCACGAAGAACTCCGCCGAGCCGCGCATCAGCGGGTAGGCGGTCTCGCGCAGGAAGCCCTCGTTCCCTTCGTACTGCCAGTGCCACCAGAGGTGCTGCGTGAGCCAGGCCCCGCCCATGGGCCAGATGCCGTACTGCGGCCCGTCGATGGGTGCGGTACCCCGCCAGATGTCCGTGTTGTGGTGCAGCACCCAGCCCGGCGCGTCGTACCAGGTGCGCGCCGTGAGCGCTCCCGTATGGGATACGTCCTGGATCAGGGAGAACAGAGGCTCGGTGAGCTCGGAGAGGTTCGCGCCCTCCGCGAGCCAGTAGTTCATCTCCGTGTTGATGTTCACCGTCCACTTGCTCTGCCACGGCGGGTTGTTGCTCTCGTTCCAGATGCCCTGCAGGTTGGCCGGCTCGCCGCCGGGGCGGCTGGAGGCGATGAGCAGGTAGCGGCCGTACTGGAAGAAGAGGGCGGCCAGCGCCGGATCGTGCCCGTCCGTGAAGTGCGTCACCCGCTCGTCGGTGGGCAGACCATCGCGCCCGGGGCCGAGGTCGAGGTGGACGCGACGGAAGAGTGCCTGGTAGTCGGCCTCGTGCGCGCGCAGGAGCTCTTCGTAAGACTTCGTCCGCACCGCGGCGATCGTGCTGTCGTTGCGAGCGAGGGGGTCGGCGGTGACGTCGTGGTAGTTCACGAAGTTGGTCGCACCCGCCAGGATGAGCGTGGCGGTGTCCGCCCCCGTCACGGTGACGCCGCTGTCGCTCAGCGCGAGCGTGCCTCCGCTGGTGCGGGCCAGCAGGCGCGCCTCGAACTCCACTACCCCGTCCGTGACGGCGCCCTGCAGGGAGATCTGGTCGGACGCGACCACCTTGCGGAGCCACCACTGGTGCGTGGTGGTGGGCGTCGCCGTGAAGGTGACGCGCCCCGGCCGGTCGGCCCAGAGGCGGATCACGATGACCCCGTCGGGATGGCTGGCGAAGACCTCGCGCGTGTAGGTGACGCCTCCCTCGCGGAAGCGCGTCCGCGCGATGGCACTGTCCAGGAGAAGCTCGCGCCGGTAGTCGCCCACCGAGGCGGAGTCGACGCCGGGAAAGCGCAGCCACAGGTCGCCAAAGGACTGGTAGGCGCTCTGGCCCATGGGCGCGCTCATGAAGTGCACGGCCGCCATCTGCATCGCCTCCTTCTGCTTGCCGGCGAGGAGGAGCTGGCGGAGGGGCTCCAGGTAGCGGCCCGCGCCGGGTCGCTGGTAGTCCCGCGGCGTACCGGCCCAGAGGGTGGACTCGTTGAACTGGATGCGCTCGTGGGCCGGCTTCCCGAAGACCATCGCCCCGAGGCGCCCGTTCCCCACGGGCAGCGCCTCCACCCACTGGCTCGCGGGCGTGGGGTACCAGAGCGTGTTTCCGGGGTCGGGGGCCTGGGCCCGCGCCGGGGCGGGAGACGCGATCAGGCACGCGAGCAGGACCGACCAGCGTACGCGGCGGCGAAGTAGGGTCACGGTCGAATCTCCGCGAGAGAGAAAGAATGGCCGGATGGCGGGTCGTTCAGGCGCGGCCGATCGCCCGCGGGTCGCTGCTACGGTTCATCCAGCCCGTAGAGGCGCTCCGCGTTGCCGGCGTAGAAGTCCGCGCGCTCCGCGTCGCTCCAGGCCGCGGCGAAGCGGCGGGTGAAATCGTACCAGTCGGCCCAGGTGCCGGCGAGGGTGACCACGGGCCAGTCGCCGCCGAAGAGGAGGCGATCGCTCCCGAAGCACTCGAGGACCCGCTCGGCGTAGGGGAGCAGGTGCTCGTCGTCCCGGTACGCCGGCGCGGCCTCCGTGAGCAGGCCGGAGAGCTTGCACCGGACGTGCGGCAGCGCGGCGAGCTCCCGGACGCGCTCGGCCCAGGGCGCGAAGGCGGCGGCGTCACCGATGGGCGGCTTGCCGCAGTGGTCGAGCACCAGGGGGGTGTCGGGGCAGAGGCGCGCGAGAGCCACCACGTCCGCGAGCTGGTCGTGGGTGGCGCAGAGGTCGAAGGTCAGCCCGCGCCGTCCCGCCTCCCGCACCCCCGCCACGAAGTCGGACCGCAGACAGACGCCGGACGGGTTACCCTGGATGTTGTGGCGGACGCCGCGAACCAACGGGTGCGCCGCGAGGTGCTCGATCTCGCCGGCGGCGCCGTCGCTGGTGAGATCTACGTACGCCACGAGAGCGGCGATACGCGGCTCCCGCCGCTCGAGCGCTTCCACCCAGCGCACCTCCTCGCGGGCCCGTGCCGGCTGGCAGTTTCCTTCGACCACCACCAGGCGCTCCACCGGCGCGCCGACGGTGGCGGCCGCGTGCTGGGGAGGGAGGAAGGCGCGGCGCAGAGAGGCGATCTCGCCCAGCCAGGGATACGGCAGCACGCCGGGGTCCCAGAAGTGGACGTGGGCGTCCACCACGCGCGGCGCGCTCATGCGCCCGCCCGTGCCGCGAGGGGGCGCGCCGCGCCGGAGGCATCCGGCCGGTAGCCGCGGAGGGCGAAGTAGGCGATCACCACGAAGCAGACGGCCGGCACCACGAACGAGGCCTGGATCCCCCACGCGTCCGATGCCCGCCCCTGTACCGAGGTGAGCACGGCGCCTCCGAGGATGGCCATCACGAGGCCCGCTCCGCCGATCTTGGTGTCCTCGCCCAGCCCGTGGAGGGCCAGGCCGTAGATGGTGGGGAACATCAGCGACATGCACCCCGATACCCCGACGACGGCCCATGCGCCCGGGAGGCCGCCCACGAAGATCACCACGGCGAGCAGCGCCACCGCCAGCAGGGCCGCCCAGAGGAGGAGAAGGTGCGGAGCGATGAACTTCATCAGCGCGGTGAATACGAACCGGGCCATGGAGAAGACGACGATGGACGCCAGGTAGTAGGTCGCCGCGCCCGCCTCCTGGAGGTGCAGGTTCACCATCACGTAGCGGATGGTGAAGGACCACATGCCGATCTGCGCCCCGACGTAGAAGAACTGCGCGACGACCCCGCTCGTGTAGTGCTTCCTCCGGAAGATGCGCCGGAAGCTGTCGCCCACGCTCGAGAGCGCGCCGGCGTCGGACCCCGGGGGGAATCGGGCGATGGCGATGGCGATCCAGAAGACCACGATCACCACGGCGATGCAGACGTAGGGGTTCATCACCGCGGCGAGCTCCGCGTGCTGGACGTGAGCCAGCTGCCCCGGGCTCATCCGGGCGCGCTGCGCGGCGTTCGCCTGGTTCAGGTTCTGCAGGATGAACACCTTCCCGATCACCACCCCGATGATGGAGCCGAGCGGGTTGAAGGCCTGCGCGAGGTTCAGCCGCCGCGTGGCGGTCTCCTCCGGGCCGAGGACCACGACGTAGGGGTTCGCGCTCGTCTCCAGAAACGAGAGCCCGGCGGCGAGGATGAAGAGCGCGACCAGGAAGTGGCCGTACACCATCGTCTGGCTGGCCGGATAGAAGAGGAGCGCGCCGATCGCGAAGAGCCCCAGACCCAGAAGGATGCCGGCCTTGTAGGTGAACCTGCGGATGAAGAACGCGGCGGGCAGCGCCAGGCAGAAGTACGACCCGTAGAAGGCCACCTGGATCCAGGAGGTCTGGAAATCCGACATGCTCATGATGCGCCGGAAGGTGGCCAGGAGCACGTCGTTGAGGTTGTTCGCCAGCCCCCACAGGGCGAAGAGGCTGATGAGCAGGGCGAAGGGGAGGAGATACTCCCGGGGCACCACCGGGAGAGTGCCGCTGGGCGCGTCGCTGGGCGTTCCGAGAGTGTCCGCGGGGCGGATCGGTTGCGGTGCGGACGCTGCCACCTTGGTGTCGGTCATGGGGCGAGTCGTCTCCGGCGGTGAAGGATGGCCGAAAGGGACGGATGGGGGAGCTCCCCGATTGCGGGACTCAGTGGATCTGGACGTGGATGCGGGTGACGCGGTTCGGGTCGGCGTCCCAGCCCCGCAGGGCCTCGGCCGCCTCGTCCAGAGGGACCGTGCGGGTCACCACCCGCTCGGCGGGGAAGTGGCCGGCCGACAGGAGCTGCATCGCTCCCGTGAAATCCTGTTCCGTGGCATTGCGGGAGCCCAGGATGTCGAGCTCCTTGCGAACGAACTGGGAGCTGTCGTAGGAGACCGGGGCCTTGGCGTAGCCGATGTAGACCACGCGCCCGGCGACCGCGACCTCCGCGACGGCGGAGACGAAGGTCTCCGGCAGCCCGACCGCCTCGATCGCCACGTCCGGGCCCTCGCCATCGCCCAGCGCCAGGAGCGCCTCCCGCAGCTCGGAGCGGCGGCTGTTCACCCCGTGCGCCGCGCCGGCGAGGCGCGCCAGGGTGAGCTTCTCGTCGTCCACGTCCACCGCCACCACCTCGGCACCGCGCGCCGCCGCTCCGGCCACCGCGCCGAGCCCCACGGCCCCGCACCCGATCACCATCACGCGGTCCGCGGAGGTGACGCGCGCACGCGCCGCCGCGTGCCATCCCACGCTCAGCGGCTCCACGAGGGCGAGGTCGCGCCGGGAGAGGCGGTCCGTGCTCAGGACCTTCTGCCAGGGGACCGCGACGAACTCCGTCATCGCCCCGTCCCGCTGCACCCCCATCGTCTGGTTGCCACGGCAGGTGTTCGCCCGACCCCGCCGACACGCGGCGCAGAGCCCGCAGGCGGTGTAGGGCAGAACCGTCACCTGCGCGCCCACCCGGACGCGTTCCGCCGGCACCTCCGCACCGACCCACTCCACCGTGGCCGCGATCTCGTGACCCGGGATGCGCGGGTAGCTCACCATGGGGTTCAACCCGCGGAAGGTGGTCAGGTCGGAGCCGCAGAAGCCCACCCTGTCCACGCGAAGCAGCACGTCTCCAGCCCCGGGCTCCGGTTCCCGCACCGAGGTGAGACTCGCTCGTCCGGGCTCGTCGATGCGCAGCGCTCTCATGTCACCACCTCGGAAACCGAGTTGTTGTCCGGTAGCCCGGACGGCCACTCGCGGTCCAGCACCGCCGCCAGCCGGCGGCGCAGCTCCGCCACCAGGGCGGGGTCCGGTGGGGACTGCAGCGTGCGAACGTTCGCGAGCACCTCCTCCTCCGTCCGCATGCCGACCAGCGTGCTGTCCACCAGGTCGTTTCCGAGGGCGAAGCTCAGCGCCAGCTCGGCGAAGTCGAGTCCGCGCGAGGAGCAGAAGTCGGCGCACTCCCGCGCGGCGCCGAGCACCTCCGGCGGCGCCGGGTGCCACGCGGGCGGCCCCTCGTGCGTGAGCACTCCCATGTGGAGCGGCGACGCGTTGACCAGCCCCATCTCCCGCTCGCGCGCCAGCGGGCCCAGCACCACGGCCATCCGCGTGTTCATGAGGTTGTAGTGGCAGTACGACAGCACCACGTCCACCTCCCCCTCCACCGCAACCTCCCGCAACAGCTCCAGGGGGTAGCCCGTGACCCCGAGTGCGCGAATCTTCCCCTCTTCCTTCAGCTTCCGCATCGCGGGGAGCGTCTCGCCCAGGATCCGCGAGCGCGACTCGAATTCGATGTCGTGCGCGAGGAAGACGTCGATGACGTCGGTACGCAGCCGGCGCAGGCTCTCCTCCACCGAGCGCACCACGCGAGACGCCGAGAAGTCGAAGCCCTCCGGATGCTTCAGCCCGTAGCGCCCCACCTTCGTCTCCAGGATCACCTCCTGGCGCTTTCCGCGTAGCGCTTCCCCCAGTCTCTCCTCCGCCAGTGTCCGCCCGTAGTAGGGCGAGACGTCGAAGTAGTTGATGCCGTGGTCGATCGCCGAGTGCACCGCTCGCCTGCCCGTCGGGGCGTCCAGCGGTCCGAACTCCTCTCCGAGCGTCGCCGCTCCGAAGCCGATCGAGGACACCTCGAGGCCGGTGCGGCCCAGCGTCGTGTAGCGCATTGTCACAGGGGTGTGGGGACCCGGGGCGGCGCCCTTCCGGGCATCTCCCCGCGCCCGGCTCGCGGGGAACATGGCGGGAGGTCCCATCCCGCGGGATCACCGGCGGTGGCACGGCCCCGGCGCGGTGTTACCGTTAACTTGGAGGAAGATCATACGCCCCCCGCGCCCGGGCGTCAAGGTCGGTCCGGGCGTCGGCCGACCGCGCCCCTCAGGGGCGCCGGGTGGAGCGGCGCACGACGACCTCGACGGGGAGTACCCTCTGCACCGGGGGAGCCGTGGAGCCCCGGATGCGCTGGTGGAGGAGTTCCATGGCGGCGCGGCCCGCATCGTAGGCGGGCTCGCGGACGACGGTGAGGAAGGGGTCGAGGAGGGAGGCGAGCTCGATCTCGCCGAAGCAGGCGAGGCCGACGTCCTCGGGCACCCGGAGGCCGCGGCGGCGCATCTCGACCATGGCGCCGACGGCGACGAGGTTGTTGGCGGCGACGATCGCCTCCGGCACGCGACCCTCGTCGCAGAGCGAGGCGAGGGTCGCCTCTCCGCTGGCGCGGTCGAGGCGGCCGAGGCGCACCGAGAGAGAGCGGCCCGCCTCGTGAGCGCCGTCGAGACACCCCGCGAGTCGCGCCTCGACGGTGGAGTTTCCCGGGGTTCCGCCGATGAAGGTGATGTCGCGGTAGCCGCTCTCGTAGAGATGCTGCATGAGCTTCCGGCCGCCGTCGTAGACGTCGATGACCACGGAATCGGCCTGGATGCCGGGGATGACGCGATCCACCAGGACCACCGGGATGTGGCGCTCCTGCAGGAGCCGGACCTGGTCGGCCCCGGTGGTGGAGAGGATCACGCCGTCGACGTGTCGGGAGACGAGCACCTCCAGGTACTGGCGCTCCTTCTCCATCTGCTCGTCGGTGTTGCCCACCATCAGGGTGTAGCCGTGACGCTGCGCCACGTCCTCCACGCCGCGGGTGACGGTCGTGAAGAAGGGGTTCTGGATGTCCGAGACGACCAGGGCGATGAGGTCCGTGCGACCCTGCGTGAGGCTGCGCGCCACCGCGTTCGGGATGTAGCCGAGGTCCTTGATCGCCTCCAGCACCCGCGATCGCGTCGCGGGGCTCACGCGGTCGGGCTGGTTGAGCGTTCGCGACACCGTCATCGCGCTCACGCCGGCCCGTTGCGCCACGTCACGGATCTTTGCCACGAGGCTCCTCGTGTTTCGAGAAAAGGGCGGCCGGACCCGGGCGCGGCCGTCGGCCAGATCGGGTCGGCGCCGCGATCGTGCCGCTAGAATAGGAGCCGGATCGCCTCCCCGGCAAGGCGGGCGGCGCCCGCGCCCCCGAGGTGCTCACCCGCTCCCGCGGCTGGAGGGTCGGCCGTCGCCGGCCGGAGCGGAGCCCCGACTCAAGACCCTTGCGTCGGCGATGGGCGCCGTGTACTGTGAGCGGTAACATCATCCTCGTGGTCGTCACCGGCCGACGGGTCCGGGTGCGTCGAGCGGCGCGCGGGCCCCTTCGCCCGGCAGGACCGGCCCGCGGCCCGGGCCGCTTCCCGGGGCACCGCCCCCCCGCGCCCTTGCAGACGAGCGCGGACGCGGCGCACCAGCTCCACCCTCCACGCCGCGCACCGCAGACGGGGCAGGCCGCGCTTTTCACGCGCTTTCAACCGGGTGTCGGTTCATGAAGATCGAGCGGATGGCCGATTGCTGCTGGTCACGATCGCCTCCTTTTCTTCACCGTTCCACGCCGTAGCTGTCCCCGCGGTGCCCCCGCCGGCTCATCCCTGAGACCCGGCCATCGCCACTCAACCGGAGAACCACCGATGCGAAGAGCACTCGTTTTGACCGCGCTGCTACTAGCGTTACCGGTAGCACGCGGGTGGGCGCAGGGGAGCGGGACGATTTCGGGACGAATCACGGACGAGGCCGGCAAGCCGTTGAGCGGCGCGCAGGTGACGATCGAGGGCGCCAAGCTCGGCGCGCTCTCGAACGCCGAGGGTCTCTACCGGATCACGGGCGTGCCCTCGGGCGACGCGGTCGTGCGCGCCGCCGCGCTGGGGTACACGCCGTTGAAGAAGACGGTGAGCGTTCGCGCCGGAGCGACGGCGAACGCGGATTTCGCTCTCACGTCCGAGGCGGTGAGCCTCCAGGGCCTCGTCGTGGTGGGGTACGGCACGCAGCGGAAGGAGACCGTCACCGGCTCCGTGGCCAAGGTGCAGGGAGAGGTCATCGCCAAGAGCCCGTCGCCGAACGTGACGGCCTCCCTGGCGGGCCAGCTGCCCGGTCTGGTGGTGAACCAGCGTAGCGGGGATCCCGGGAGAGAGGACCTGGACATCCTGGTGCGCGGGACGGGCACCTTCGGAGACAACTCGCCGCTCATCATCATCGACGGCGTGGAGCGCAGCCTGCTCGAGCGCCTCAACCCGGAGGACATCGAGAGCATCACCGTCCTGAAGGACGCCTCGGCGGCCATCTACGGAGCGCGCGCGGCGAACGGCGTGATCCTGGTGACCACGAAGAAGGGGCAGGCGGGCAAGCCCAGGTTCACCCTCACCTACAACACCGCCATCTCGCGTCCGACGAAGATCCCGGACATGCTGGACGCCGCGACGTACGCCCAGGTGTTCAACGAAGCCGACTGGTACCAGGCGGGTCGGCCGGCGGACTACACGCCCGTGTTCACGGACCAGGCGATCCAGGCGTACCGTGACGGCAGCGACCCCGTGCTGTACCCGAACACCAACTGGGTGTCGGAGGTGCTGAAGCCGCACGCGGTGGAGAACAGGTTCAACCTGCAGGCGTCCGGTGGGAGCGAGGCCGCGCGTTACCTGCTCTCCTTCGGGGCGCTGGACCAGCCGGGCAACTTCCGGCACAATCCGACGCGCTACCGGCAGTACAACCTTCGCGCCCGGGTCGACGCCAACCTCTCGGACAACCTGTCGGTGGGGGCGAACATCTACGGCATCTTCAACGACCGGACGTACCCCAACGTCATCAACCAGACGAACTTCATCAACATCCTGCAGGCCCCGCCGAACCTCGTCGCGGTGTACCCGAACGGCCTGATCGCGCCGGGGCGGCTGGGTGAGAACCCGCTCCTGCTGGACCAGCGCGGGTGGGACAGGATCCAGGACAACCCGCTGTACTCCACCTTCACGGCGAAGTACCGGGTGCCGTTCCTGGAGGGCCTGACGCTGGACGCGTCGTACAACTACGACCTCAGCAACCAGTTCGAGAAGTTCTTCCAGCAGCCCTACTACTTCTACGAGTACAACCCGAATACCGGGAAGTACGATCGCAACCAGGGCACCGGCGCCGCGACGGTCGAGGTGTCGGACACCTACCGGCGGTGGACGACGCAGCTGTACAACGTGCGCGCCACCTACGAGACGACGATCGCGCAGAACCACAACGTCTCGTTGATGCTCGGCGCCGAGCAGCAGAAGAACACCTTCTCGTACGCGAACGCCTACCGGAAGAACTTCGTCAGCCCGGCGATCCCGGAGATCAACGTGGGCAGCACCGATCCGAACGACAAGAACAACGGCGGGAGCGCGTCCGCCGGGGCGTACAACAACTACCTGGGGCGGCTGAGCTACGACTACCAGGCGAAGTACCTGCTCCAGTTCCTCTTCCGCTACGACGGCTCGCAGATCTTCCCGAAGGGGAAGCGGTACGGCTTCTTCCCCGGCGTCTCGGCGGGCTGGCGACTGTCGCAGGAGCCCTTCATCCGCAACAACCTTCCGTTCGTCAACGAGCTGAAGCTGCGCGCCTCCTACGGCGAGCTGGGCAATGACCGGGTCGGGGCGTACCAGTACCTGCAGGCCTTCTCCTTCGGCAACAACTACGTCTTCGGGACCGCCGACGCGCCGGGCATCTACTCCAACACCATGCCCAACCCGGACATCACCTGGGAGGTCAGCAAGAAGACCGACGTCGGCCTCGAGGCGGACCTGTGGAACGGGCTCCTGGGGGTGGACCTGACGCTCTGGAAGGAGAACCGCTCCAACATCCTGGCGCAGCCCAACCTCTCGGTGAGCCGGGTCTTCGGCTTCCCCGGCCTGCCCGACCAGAACATCGGAAAGGTGGACAACCACGGCTTCGAGCTGACGCTGAGCCACAACAACAAGCTCGGGCGCGACTTCACGTACAACATCTCGGGGAACGTCGCCTTCGCGAAGAGCAAGATCGTCTACATGGACGAGGTGCCGCAGGCCGAGCCGTACCAGGCCCAGACGGGCAGGCCCGTCGGGGCGGGCCTCTACTACAAGGCCGACGGCATCTTCCACACCCAGGACGAGCTGGACAACTACCCGCACGCCATCGGTACCCAGGTGGGTGACATCAAGGTGGTGGACCTCAACGGCGACGGCGTGATCGACGACAAGGACAGGTTCCGCATCGACGAATCCGCGACGCCCGAGTATGTCGCGGGCCTGACGATGGGGGCCGGATACAGGAACTTCGACCTGTCGCTGTTCTTCCAGGGCCAGACGGGTGCCAGGACGTACGACGGCACCGCCTCGGTGCTGGGCACGAGCGACCTCTACAACGCGACCGTGCACCGGGCCACCAACCGCTGGACGGTGGACAATCCCGATGGGACGATGCCCCGCGCCCGCGACTTCGAGCCCGGCCAGACCACCTTCTTCCTCTACGACGCGACCTTCGTCCGGCTGAAGACGGCCCAGCTCGGCTACACCCTGCCCACGAAGCTCTCGGGGCGCCTGGGGATGGAGTCCGCCCGCATCTACGTCAGCGGCTTCAACCTGCTGACGTGGGCCAAGGACATCACCTGGGCCGACCCGGAGCTGGGGGGCGACTTCACCAGCTATCCGCCGCTGCGAACGATCAACGTGGGCGTGAACGTCGGCTTCTGAGCCGACCCACAACCATGAACCGAGCGATTCAGGGAACACAACCCACGGAGGGAGTAACGATGAAGACCCAGATGACCCCGGCCCCGCGGCCACGCGGGGCGCTCGGCCGGCCGGTCCGGCTCGGGATCGGCTCGCTGCTGGTGGTGTTACTCGCGCTGCTGAGCGCATCGTGCGAGAACCACGCCCTGGACATCCAGCCGCAGGACCGGCTGGCCGAGGACGCGGTGTGGAACGACGCGAAGCTGATCCAGGCGTACGAGAACGAGCTGTACAACGGGATCCCGCACGGCTTCTACAAGAACATGTACTCGAAGTACACCGACGAGGCGTACAACAGCGCCCCGTGCTGCGGCAACATCTTCGCGCGCAACACCTACTCGCCCGAGAACATCGCCTCGGTGGGCGGGGGCGACTACTGGGGCGGCTACATGTACTACTGGGACCGCGGCTACCAGTACATCCGCAAGGTCAACGTCTTCCTGCAGAAGATGAGCGAGCGCACGGAGAAGATCCCCGACCAGGACCGGCTGGTCGCGGAAGCGCGCTTCCTGCGGGCGTTCATGTACTTCAACCTGATCGAGCGCTTCGGCGGCGTGCCGATCGTCGACAAGGCGTACGACCTGGCGGACGTCGACAGCGTGCAGTTCAAGCGGAACACCTTCGACGAGGTCGTGGCGTTCATCGAGCAGGACCTGGACGCCGCGATGCCGGACCTGCCGGCGCGGTACCTCTCGACCGACCCGAACTTCGGCCGGGCCACGCAGGACGCGGCGATGGCGCTGCGCTCGCGGGTGCTGCTCTACGCCGCCTCCCCGCTCTTCAACCCGACCAACGACCGGGCCAAGTGGCAGAAAGCCGCCGACGCGGCCGCGGCGCTGCTCGACCGGGGCTACTCGCTCTATCCCGACTACCGCAAGCTCTTCATGCTGCCCAGCGGGGCGCCGGAGGACGAGTACATCTTCGTGCGGAACTTCACGACCACGAACGGCCACGAGGTACCGATGGACAACCTCAACCGCCGCTACGGCGCCTACGGCGGCTGGTGGGGGAGCAACGGTCCCTCGCAGAACCTGGTGGACGACTACGACATGACCGACGGGGAGCCGCCGTTCCACTGGGTGAACGGGGAGCAGGTCCTCAACCCGACCTCGGGCTACGATCCGCAGCACCCCTACGCGAACCGGGACCCGCGCTTCGACGCCACCATCATCCACGACGGGACCGTCTACCGCGGGGACACCTTCGAGATGTGGGAGGCGTCCGACGGCAGCACCTGGGGCTACGACTCCTACAAGCAGAGCGGCGACAACCCCAAGAGCGACTACGTCCTCAAGAAGTTCATGCCCGATGAGGACGTGCCGCTGAGCTGGCAGACGACGTACACGACCCCGTGGCCGTTCTTCCGCCTGGCCGAGATCTACCTCAACTATGCCGAGGCGGAGTTCGAGCTGGGCAACGAGCCGGTCGCGCGGGAGTACGTCTCGAAGGTGCGGGCGCGGGTGGGCATGCCGCCTATTCCCGCCAGCGTCACCGGCGAGGAGCTGCGCCAGCGCATCTACAACGAGCGGCGCATCGAGCTCGCCTTCGAGGGCCAGCGCTTCTTCGACATCCGTCGCTGGAAGATCGCCGACAAGATCGAGAACCGGCCGATCCGGGGCATGCGGATCATCAAGGACGTGAACACGGGAGTGAAGACGTACGAGCCGTACGTGCTGCTGGAGAAGGAGCCCTGGGAGGAGAAGATGTACCTGCTCCCCATCGCCAGCGACGAGATCCGCCGCAACCCGGAGCTGACGCAGGCGCCCGGCTGGTGAGATTCCCCGCGGCGGGAGTGGCCAGGAGGCGCAGTTCCGCCCGAGTGGG
>DASSTO010000190.1:0-2219 GCA_035707865.1 Longimicrobiaceae bacterium
ACCGCCGGATCTCTCGAGGTTCTCCGGCTGCGTGGGGTCGGGCACGCCGTGCGGGTCGAAGCCACTTCCCTGATCCACCACGCACAGCTCGACGCGGTTGCTGTCGATCGAAACCTCGACGCGCACCGAGCGCCGGGCGTCCCCCTCGTTGCCGTACAACACCGCGTTGGCGAGCGCTTCGGTGACCCCGACGCGGAAATTGAGGTTGAGACGCGAGCCGCTGAACGAAAAGGCCCGACAGCGACCCACAAGGTAGGTGACGGCCGCCTCGATGACCCGGAGGTCACTGGGCAACTCGAGCACGAACTCCATACGGTCTTTGGCTTCCCCCATGTCGATCGCCGGCGTCGGTCCGAGGCCACGCTCCGCGAGGAGCGCTCCGGTTCGCCGGGCAATATAGGGGGAAACGTCAGAAGCTGGCGAGTGCTTCCTGACGGGAGTCCGCGATGCTGAACAGCGTATCCAGCTTGGTGAGCTCGAAGAGGGTGCGCAGATCCTCGTTCAGATTGGCGAGCCGCAGCTCCCCGCCCTGCTCCCGGATCTTCTTGGACAGGCTCACCAGCACGCCCAGCCCGGACGAGTCGATGTACCCGGTATTGGCAAAGTCGACGAGGAACTTCCGCTCGCCCGTCTCCAGCTCGTCGAGCACCTTCTGCTTCAACTCCTGGCGATTGCCGACGATGAGCTGTCCATCCACATCGACCACGACCACCCCGTTTTCCTTCGTTGCCTGGAAGCTCATGAATCCTCCGCACACAGGTTGACCTGCCGATCCGGCCGGCGCGCTGAATAGCAAGCGGGATGCCATACCCCTTCTCACCCCATCAGCCCCGTGACACATGCAACGTTGACGATATCGTCGGCCGTGGCACCACGCGAGAGGTCGTTGCAGGGGCGGGCGAGGCCCTGGACGATGGGGCCGATGGCCTCGGCGCCGGCGAGGCGCTGGACGAGCTTGTAGGCGATGTTGGCGGCGTCGAGGTCGGGAAAGACGAGGACGTTGGCGTGGCCGGCGACGGGGGATTCGGGCGCCTTGCGCGCGGCGACGGCGCGCACGAGCGCGGCGTCCGCCTGCAGCTCGCCATCGGCGCAGATGTGCGGGGCGCGCTCCGCGAAGAGGGCGAGCGCGTCGCGCACCTTCTGGACGCGCGGCCCGCCGGCGCTCCCCTTCGTGGAGTAGGAGAGAAAGGCGACACACGGCTCGTCGCCCACCACGCGGACGCGCGCCTCCGCCGCGGCGATGGCGATGTCGGCGAGCTGCTCCGCGTCGGGATCGGGGACGACGGCGCCGTCGGCGAAGGTGAGGACGGCGCCCGCCGCGGCCCCGGCGAGCTGGGGGACGCGCATGTAGAAGCAGGAGCGGACCGTCGTGATCCCCGGCGCCGGGCCGACGCAGCAGAGAGCGGCGTGGAGGACGTCGGCGGTCGCGTGAGAGGCGCCGGCCACGGAGCCGTCGGCCTCGCCGGCGGCGACGAGGAGGTCCGCGAAGAAGAGCGGATCGCCAGCGAGGGCATACGCCTCGTCCTGCGACATCCCCGCCCCGTGACGGCTGCTCCGGAGGAGGTCGGCGAACTCCGCCCGGCGCGGGTCCGCGGCCGGGTCGACGACCGTGATCCCCTCCGCCCCGCCGAGCCGCTCGGCGAGCTCCGCGGGCGATCCGAGGAGGATCGGCTCCACCAGACCCATACCGGCGAGGCGAAGCGCCGCCTCCAGCGTCCGCCCGTCCTCGCCCTCCGCGAAGACGATGCGGCGCGGGTTCGCGAGGGCCCGCGCGCGGAGATCGTCGATGAAGCTCACACCGCGCCGCTCCCGCGTTCCCGGATGCGCCGCATCACGACCGGCGAGACGAAGCCGCTCACGTCTCCGCCCAGGGAGGCGACCTCGCGCACCAGCGAGGCGGAGACGAAGGAGCGCTCCGGCGCGGCGGCGAGGAAGACCGTCTCGAGGGCGGGGCGGAGGGCGCGGTTCATCCTCGCCATCTGCGCCTCGTACTCGAAGTCCGCCGCGCCGCGCAGCCCGCGCACCACCAGCGTCGCGCCGACGCGATCCGCGAAATCGACGAGGAGCCCGTCGAACTCCACCGCCTCCACCCGCGGCTCGTCCGCGAATACCGCGCGCAGGATCTCCAGCCGCTCGGGGACGGAGAAGAGGCCGCGCTTGCTCTGGGTGGCCCGGTGCGCGATGGCCACCACCACCCGGTCCGCGAAGCAGAGCGCGCG
>DASSTO010000191.1:0-22313 GCA_035707865.1 Longimicrobiaceae bacterium
GCGCTCGCGCCGGAGGACGGCTACGCGCACGTGGGCCCCAGCGGCGCCGGGCACTTCGTCAAGATGGTCCACAACGGCATCGAGTACGGGCTGCTCCAGGCCTACGCCGAGGGCTTCGAGCTGCTGCACGCCTCGCACTTCGAGCTGGACCTGAAGCAGATCGCCGGCCTGTGGAACCACGGCAGCGTGGTGCGCTCCTGGCTGCTGGAGCTGCTCGAGCGCGCCTACGCGCAGGAGGGCGCCGACCTGGAGAACATCCGCGGCTGGGTCGCCGACTCGGGCGAGGGCCGCTGGACGGTGGAGACGGCGATCGACCTCGCCGTGCCGGCTCCGGTCATCACCCTCTCGCTCTTCGAGCGCTTCCGCTCGCGCCAGGCGGAGTCGTACTCTGCCCAGGTGATCGCGGCGCTGCGCAACCAGTTCGGGGGGCACGCGGTGAAGCACGCCGCACCCGGGGAGGCCGGCCAGGGATGAGCGCGCGAGGCTGCCATCCGCACCGCGCGCGCATGGAGACCGGGCGCGTGCCCGGCCCGCTCGCGATGGTCATCTTCGGCGGCACGGGCGACCTCTCGCGCCGCAAGCTCGTCCCCGCGCTCTTCCGGCTCCACTGCGAGAGCCTGCTGCCCGAGGAGTTCGCGCTGGTGGGCACGGCGATGGAGAAGTACTCGGACGACGAGTACCGCGCGCTGCTGCGCGAGGCGGTGGTGGGCGAGGTGGAGGGCGACAGCCTCGAAAGCTGGGATCGCTTCGCCGAGCACCTCTTCTACGTCCACGCCGACTTCGGCGACCCGGCGGAGTTCCTGAAGCTCAAGGACCGGCTCCAGGGGCTCGACGCGGAGAAGGGCACCGGCGGCAACCGGCTCTACTACCTCGCCGTCCCGCCGTCGGTCATCGACACCATCGGCCAGCAGCTCGCGCGCGCGGGGATGATCGCGGAGCCGGATTCGCCCGAGTGGACGCGGGTCGTGGTCGAGAAGCCCTTCGGCCGCGACCTCGAGAGCGCGAGACGCCTCAACGCCGATCTCCTCAAGGTCTTCGCCGAGAGCCAGGTCTACCGGATCGACCACTACCTCGGCAAGGAGACCGTCCAGAACCTGCTGGTCTTCCGCTTCGCGAACGTGATCTGGGAGCCGGTGTGGAACCGGCGCTACGTCAACCATGTGCAGATCACCGTGGCCGAGGAGGTCGGGGTGGGCACGCGCGCGGGCTACTACGAGCAGGCCGGCGCGCTGCGCGACATGATCCAGAGCCACCTGCTGCAGCTCCTCACCCTGGTGGCGATGGAGCCGCCGGCCTCCTACGACGCGGACTCCATCCGCAACGAGAAGGTCAAGGTGCTGCACTCCATCCGGCCGGTCCCGGTGGAGCGGCTGGACGAGGCGCTCGCGCTGGGCCAGTACGGCGAGGGCGAGATCGACGGCCAGACGGTGCCGGGCTACCGCGAGGAGCAGGGCATCGCCCCCGAGTCGCGCACCGAGACCTTCGCGGCGCTGCGGCTCTGGATCGACAACTGGCGCTGGGCCGACGTGCCCTTCTACCTGCGCACGGGCAAGCGGCTGGCGTCGAAGAGCTCGGAGATCCTCATCCAGTTCCAGCAGGCGCCGCATCCCATCCTGGACGCCGTCGAGCACGACCTTCCCTCGCCCAACCTCCTGCGGCTGCACATCCAGCCCGAGGAGGGAATCTCGCTACGCTTCGAGGCGAAGGTGCCCGGGCTCGCCGGGCCGATCCACCCCGTGACGATGGACTTCTCGTACCTGAACGCCTTCGGCATCCGCTCTCCCGCGGCGTACGAGCGGCTGCTGCTCGACGCCATGCTGGGCGACCCGACGCTCTTCGCGCGCGCCGACGAGGTGGAGGCCGCGTGGGCGATCGTCACGCCGATCCTGGAGGCGCTGCAGAACGACCACGTCCCGATCGAGACCTACCCCGCCGGGAGCTGGGGGCCCGCCTCTGCGGAGACGCTGCTGGAGCGCGACGGCCGCCGCTGGCTCGAACCCCAGAACGCAGCCGAGGCGAAATGAAGATCCTCCACGGCACCCTCGAACCGTTCCCGGATGCACACGCGCTCGCCCGCGCGGGCGCCGAGCGCTTCGCCTCCCTGGCGCGCGCAGCCGCCGACCGGGGCGCGCGCTTCACGGCCGTCCTCACCGGCGGCAGCTCGCCCGTCGAGATGTACGGGCTCCTCGGCAGCGACGAGTTCGCCTCTCGCATTCCGTGGGAGGCCGTCCACCTCTTCTGGGGCGACGAGCGCGCCGTGCCGCCCGGCCACCCGCGCAGCAACTTCGGGATGGCGAACGACCTCTTCGTCTCGCGCGTGCCCATCCCCCCCGGGAACGTCCACCGCATGCGCGGCGAGCTGGGAGCGGTGGAGGGTGCCGCGGCGTACGAGGAGGAGCTGCACGACTTCTTCGGCTCCGCGCCCCTGCGCTGGGACCTCCTCCACCTCGGCCTCGGCGACAACGGCCACATCGCCTCCCTCTTCCCCTACGAGTACCCGGCGCTGATGGAGCGCGAGCGCTGGGTGATCCCCGCCATCAATCCCGAGATCGGCGAGCCGCGGATCTCCCTCACGTACCCGGCGATCGCCGCGGCCGCGCGCATCGAGTTCCTCCTGCCCTCCGCCGGGAAGGCCGAGATGGCCCGCACCGCCATGGCGGGGCCGCTCGACCCCATCCGCATCCCGGCGCAATGGGTCCGGCCGCGGGAGGGGGAGCTGGCGTGGCTGGCGAGCGATGTCCTGATCGAGGCGGCTCGATCGTTCGATGGGGTGGAGCGGTAGGGGTCGTAGCGATCGACCGGAGGTAGGCTCGGCGGGGCGGCCCCTCACCTGGCGAATAAATTCGCTGCAACAACAGCAGGAAGTCCGCCTTCGCGGACTGGGGACCCGAGCCTCGGCGCATCGTTCGTCGTTCCCGCGAACGCGGGAATCCACGTGCATTCGCGCATAAGTCGATGGGCACGCTGCGCTTTTCCCATCCTACGGGTTCGCACCGCAACCGCAGCACTGCGCCACGCCTCACTCCCGCTCCGACCCGTCCGCGCGCGGAGGCCGATTTGAAGGGCGAACGCATCTCCTTTCCGTTGCCGGTCGTCGCCTTCCGCCCACCGTATCGGGCCTTCGAGGCGATCGCCCGCCCGCTCGCCCTGCGGTCGTGCGATCTCGCGCCGGGGACGGTTCTCGGGGTCACGGTCCGCGAGCCTCCCGCTGCCGCTGTGCCCGCCCTGGACATCGGCGTGCCGCGCCTCCGGTCCCATTTCCCCGCGCAGCCGGTGATCGTCCTCTTCGATCGGGGTGGCGACGACGCGGTTCGCCTCGCGCGCCGCGCGGGCGTGCTGGGCGCCCGCGCGGTCCTCGTCCGCGACGATCCACCTTATCCGGTGCTGCGTAGGATCCTGACCAACCCCGTCGACCTCGGCGCGGACGTCGTGGACTGGCTCGCCCTTCGAGGGGTGTCTCCGCATCCCGAGGCGTTCTACGCGATCCGGGAGATCTTCCGTCTCGCCCTGGAATTCAGGAACGTTGAACCCCTCCTGGAATCCGTGGGGATGGTCGGGTCCACCGTGCGCCATCATCTCCAGGCTGCCGGTCTGCCCGCTCCCGGCCGCTGGCTCGCTCTCGCGCGGGCGCTCCATGCGGCGCTCCGCCTTCAGCGTGAGGACGTCTCCGTGCTGACACTCGCCCTGGATTTCGGCTACAGCGACCACGGATCCCTCAGCCGACAGATGCTCCGCCTCTTCGGGGTGAGGCCGGGAGAGATCGGCGGGCTGCTCGGGTGGGAGTGGTTGGTGGACCGCTGGGTCGCGCGGGTGGGGCGGATTCCTTGAAGTTCCATCTTGTGGCCGAATCGGTGGTATCGCGCCTTTGCGGCCATTGCGCTTCTCGCGAGACCGCCCGATCTTAGGTTATGCGCGGGAGCAGAGCGCGCCCCGCATGCAGCAGTTCCTCCCCCAACCGCTGGAGGGCCGACATGGAACGTGGAATTGCCTGCCGGCGCGGTCGGTTCGTGACCGCCGCGCTCGTTCTCCTACTGGCCGCCTGCCACAGCGCCACCGACGCCAGCGGCTCGTCCGGGCCCGGATGGATGCGGGCCAGCTTCGCCGAAGCGCCGGACACCACGGTCGGCAACGAGTTCGAGGGCGACGGTGCCTTTGGCGTCAACCCCGATCCCGGGGCGGGGCTGGACGCCTCGTTTCAGCTCTCCTCCACGGACATCGGCTCCGGTCGGCGAGAAGACATCTCCTTCTACCGGCCGGGCAAGGGGCAGCCGGCACCGGGTCGCTATGCGCTGGCACCGCTCACAACCGAGGACGGCCACCCCTCCGGCTTCACCGCGTACTACTCGCTCCAGGCAGATCAGAGCATGCAGGGCTACACCGCGCTCTCGGGCAGCGTGACGATCGAGAAGTCCACGAGCGAGGCGGTGGACGGCACGTTCGAGATCACCATGGTCCAGACCGACAGGTATACCTCTATCGGAGATCCGGATAACTGGTCTGCCCCGACGCCCAACACCATCACGCCCGGCGCCAAGCAGATCGTCGTGCGTGGATCGTTCCACGCCATCCCGGATTCCGAGCGGGAGATGGGCTGGAACCTCATTGGCCGTCTTCCGCTCTAGCGTCAGTGGTGCGAAGCGGAAGCGCCCAAAGGGCGGGCGACGAACTGAAGCGCCCGCGATCTGCGCTGTTGCGCCGATGAGCCCGCTCGCGTAAGTATCGTCGCGCCTACGCGCGCCACGAAGAGGAGCACGCCGGGAATCGGGGTGCTCCTCTTTCGTGCGAGACGCCTGAACGCCCGATCGCCGCGGCACGCCCTTCGCGTGTGCCCCCCTCCGCGGCCACCGCACCTCCACCCATCAGATACACAGATAGCCTAACTAATGGCAGACGTCACGCTCGAAGAGGCCATCCCGCTGATCGTACGCGGAGAGTTCTCCGACCCCTTCGCGGTGCTGGGGCCCCACCGGACCGGAGAGCCCGGCGCGCCCGCGCTGGCGGTCCGCGCCTTCGCGCCCTGGGCGGCGGACGTCTACGTCGTCGATGGGGGCGGCGAGGCGACGGCGATGGAGCGGCTGCACCCTGCCGGCTTCTTCGAGGCGATCTTCCCGGGCCGCGCCCCCTTCTGCTATCGGCTGCGGACGGTGGACCCGGAGGGGAGGGTGTGGGAGTACCACGACGCCTACGAGTTCGGTCCGACGCTGGGCGAGCTGGACCTGCACCTGATCGGCGAGGGCACGGACCGCGAGCTGCACCGCAAGCTGGGGGCGCATCCGGCGCGGCTGCAGGGGGTGGACGGGGTGCGCTTCGCGGTGTGGGCGCCGAACGCGGAGCGGGTGAGCGTGGTGGGCGACTTCAACCAGTGGGACGGCCGTCGCCACGTGATGCGGCGGCACCCGGGGGTGGGGGTGTGGGACGTCTTCATCCCCGACATCGGCCGCGGCGAGCTGTACAAGTACGAGATCAAGCCGCGTGGCGCGGCGCCGTTCCTGAAGAGCGACCCGGTGGGCTTCTACGCCGAGGTGCGGCCCAACACGGCGTCGATCGTGCACGGCCTCGGCGGCTTCGACTGGACGGACGAAGCGTGGCTGCGGCGGCGCGACGGGCGGAAGATGGTGCGCGAGCCGATGCTCGTCTACGAGGTGCACCTGGGCTCCTGGCGGTGGACGGGGGACCGGCCGCTGAGCTACCGCGAGATGGCGACGGAGCTGGTGGACTACGTGGCGGAGATGGGCTTCACCCACGTGGAGTTCATGCCGGTGATGGAGCACCCCTACGACCCCTCGTGGGGCTACCAGGTCACCGGCTACTTCGCGCCGACGAGCCGCTTCGGCACGCCGGACGGCTTCAAGTACCTCGTCGACCGCCTGCACGCGCGCGGGATCGGGGTGATCCTCGACTGGGTGCCGGGGCACTTCCCGCGTGACGCCTCGGGGCTGCGCCGCTTCGACGGCACGCCGCTCTACGAGCACGCCGACCCCCGGCAGGGCGAGCACCCCGACTGGGGTACCATGGTCTTCAACTACGGCCGCAACGAGGTGAGGAACTTCCTCGTCTCGAACGCGCTCTACTGGCTGGAGGAGTACCACGCCGACGGCCTGCGCGTCGACGCGGTGGCCTCGATGCTCTACCTGGACTACTCGCGCAACGAGGGCGAGTGGATCCCCAACCGCTACGGGGGGCGCGAGAACCTGGAGGCGATCGACTTCTTCCGCCAGCTCAACGACCTGATCCACGAGCTGCATCCCGGCGCGCTGATGATCGCCGAGGAGTCGACGGCGTGGCCGGGCGTGACGCAGAGCACGGCGGACGGCGGGCTCGGCTTCGATTTTAAGTGGAACATGGGGTGGATGAACGATTATCTCCGCTTCATCGAGAACGACCCCGTCTACCGCAAGTTCCACTTCGGGCTGCTGACCTTCTCGCTGATGTACGCCTTCAGCGAGCGCTTCATCCTGCCGCTGTCGCACGACGAGGTGGTGCACGGGAAACGCTCGCTGCTGGACAAGATGCCGGGCGACCTGTGGCAGAAGTTCGCGAACATGCGGCTCAGCCTGGGCTACATGTGGGGCCATCCGGGCAAGCAGCTGCTCTTCATGGGCGCGGAGCTGGGGCAGTGGCAGGAATGGACGGAGGCGCAACCGCTCGACTGGCCGCTGGTGGAACAGCCGATGCACAGCGGATTGCAGCGCTGGGTGCGCGACCTGAACGAAGTCTATCGCCGGGAGCCGGCGTTCTGGCAACGCGACGCCACCTACGAGGGCTTCGAGTGGATCGACTTCAACGACGCGGAGAACAGCGTTCTCTCCTTCCTCCGCCACGGCGACGACCCGGCCGACGACCTTCTCGTGGTGTGCAACTTCACCCCGGTCCCGCGGCACGGCTATCGGATCGGCGTGCCGAAGGAGGGGTTCTACCGCGAGATCCTGAACAGCGACGCGGGGTTCTACGGGGGGAGCAACGTGGGGAACGAGGGCGGCGTGCGGAGCAGGCCCGCGCAGGCGCACGGGCGGCCGTACTCGCTGGAGCTGACGCTGCCGCCGCTCGGGCTGCTGGTGATGAAGCGCGAGTCGGGGAACGCCACCGGGGGAGGGCACGGCGGCGGAGAAGGGGTTGAACCAATCGAGGGAGGAGCGAGCGATGCCTAGGAAATCGGAGAGCGGGCACGTGCAGGTACCCGCGTCGTCGCCGCCGACGCGGGGCAAGGGCGCGGCGGCGAAGAGCCAACCGCGGGTGCAGGGCGACGGCCGGACGCGCGGCACGAGCGACGGGGTGGACCTGAAGAAGGCGCTGCGCGACTTCGCCGCCGCGCGGCCCGACGGCTGGAACCACGACGACTGGATCCACTTCCTGGAGGACCTGAAGGCGCGCGGCCACAACATCAACGACCGCGACGCGGTCGGCCAGATGCTCGAGCGCGAGCGGCTCGGCGTCCTGCTCGAGAAGGTCCCCGGGATGGGCCCGCAGCGCATCCAGAAGCTCGCCGACAGCTTCGGTACGGTCTGGCGGCTCCGCGACGCGAGCACCGACGAGATCGCCGGCGCCGCCAACCTCCCGCGCGCGCTCGCGGAGAAGGTGCGGGAGGCGGTGAAGCGGTGAACGGGTGAAGCGGGTGAACGGGTGAACGGGTGAAGCGGGTGAAGCGGGTGAAGCGGGGCCAGGGTATCGGCGGGATGCCCGGGCCCCGCGGGCCCTCACCCGGCGCGCTGAGACGCGCCACCCTCTCCCGCAAGCGGGCGAGGGGACTACGGCTGTCTTGCGCCAGACTCAAGTCCCCTCTCCCATTCATGGGAGAGGGTGGCGGCTCTCAGGCCGCCGGGTGAGGGCCGGCGCGCAGACGCCTGAGAACTGCACTCATGCCCGGGCGCTCGCACTCACTCCCGATATCCGTTCACCCGCTCACCCCAGCCGTTCCAGCGCGGCCACGGGGAAATCCCGCAGCAGCTCGGCGAGGGCCACCTCGCCGGGAGCCGCGTAGTCCGCGCCGTCGAGCAGGTTGCGGTAGCGACCCGGCGGGAGGGGGGCCGTGTCGAGCCGGGTGTCGGCCCAGGGGACCGCGCCGCCGGCTGCGGCGCCGCGCAGAAGCGTGGCCCAGAGGCGAGGGGCCACGACCACCAGCGCCTCTTCCTCGTATCGGCGCGCGAAGGCCACGACGTGGTCCGCGCGGCTGCCGCCGGCGGCGAGCGGCTCGTAGCTACCGGCGCGGAAGAGCTCGGGGTGCTCGCGGCGGTGGCGCAGGAGGAGGCGCGTGACGAGCAGCTTGCCGCCGCCGTTCTCCCAGCGCGTCTCCGCGTCCCGGGCGACCGCCGCGGGTCCTTCCTCTTCCAGGCGTCGATCGATCTCCCGCAGGCGCGCCTCGCGCGCCGCGTAGTCCACCGGGCGGCGGTTGTCGGGGTCGACGAGGCTGAAGTCGAGGAGCTCCTGGCCCTGATAGATGTCGGGAACACCGGGGCAGGCGAGCTTGAGGAGCGTCTGCGAGAGCGAGTTCAGCACGCCCGGCCGGGCGACGCGGGAGAGGAGCTCCCGGAAGTCCGTGAGGAACGTGGGGTTCACGGACTCGTCGAGGAGCGCGGCGACGAAGTCACGCACGGCGTCGTCGTACTCGTCGTTCGGGTCGATCCAGCTCGTGTGCACCTTCGCCTCGCGCGTGGCCTTCTCCATGTACTGCTGGATGCGCCGGACGAACTCCGCGCGCTCGGCGTCGTGCATCGGGTGGAGCGGCCACGCGCCGACGAGCGTCTGGTAGAGGAGGTACTCGTCGTTGGCGTCCGGCGCGACGCCCTCCTCCGTCTCTCCCTTGTGGGCGCGGTTGAGCTCCGCCCACCGCCCCACCCGCTCGGCCCACTCGCCCGGCATCTCCGAGAGCACGTTGATGCGCGCGCGGACGTCCTCGCTGCGCTTGGTGTCGTGCGTGGAGGTGGCGTTCAGCGCGAGCGGCCACCGCCCGGCGCGCTCGGCGACCCAGGAGTGGAATTCCCCGAGCGTCGTCCCGAAGCGCTGCGGCTCGCCCCCCACCTCGTTCAGCGAGACCAGGCGGTCGTAGACGTAGAAGGCGGTGTCCTCGACGCCCTTCGCCATGACGGGGCCGGTGAGCTGCTGGAACTTCATGACGAAACGGCGGTGGCGCTCGCGGGCGGGCTCGTCCAGGTCGCCCGGCCAGCGCAGGAGCAGCACGTCGCGCAGGAACTCGAAGACGCTGCGGCTGGTGGCGCGGTTGCGGCGGACGGCGGCGCGCACCGCGCGCTCCACCACCTGGCGATCGTACTCCGGCACCTCGCCCGTCTCCGCGTCGATGTAGGTGCGGTAGACCGGGAAGCAGGCGATCGTCTCGCGCAGCGCGTGGGTGAGCACCCCGAGCGTGAAGTCGCGCACGCAGCGGTTCGTCTCGGAGAGGCGGGCGAGCAGGTACGCGAGGACGTTCACCTCGCTCGCCAGCGCCACGCGGAGGATGAGCTTCTTGCGGTGGTAGACCAGCTCGGGGTAGTCGATGCGGCGGCCGATGAAGGCGCCGTAGGCGCGGTCCATCTCCTGCCCGGCGGCGGGATCGACGAAGAGGCCGTTCAGCCGGTTCAGGAATTCGTACCCGACCGTCCCCGCCACCGGCCACGTTTCCGGCAGCCGCTCGTCGCCGGTGAGGATCTTCTCGACCACGACGTAGGCGCGCGGCGCGCGCAGCGCCTCGGCGGCCGCGCGCTGGAGGTCGCGCAGGTAGCGCGGCGGGTCGTAGAGCCCGTCCGGGTGGTCCACCCGCAGGCCGTCGATCCGGCCCTCGGCGAGGAGCGAGAGGACGAAGCGGTGCGTGGCCTGGAAGACCTCCGGCTCCTCCACGCGGATCCCCGCGAGGGTATTGATGTCGAAGAAGCGCCGGTAGTTGATCTCCTCCGCGGCGACGCGCCAGTAGGCGAGGCGGTAGGCCTGCTCGTCCAGGAGCGCTTCCAGGCGGTCGAAGCTGTGGGCGGCGCCCGGGGTGCCGTTGAATTCGCGCAGGGCGGCGTCGAGGGCGGCGCGCACCTCCTCCGACCGCTGCGCGAGCGCCTCGACGCGTCGCCGGGCGACGGCGCTCTCGCGGCCACGCTCGGCCACGCTGTCGGGGTCGGTGCGGTCGCGCGGCGGGAGGCGCTCCAGCGCGGCGACGATGATCTCCAGCTCGCTGCGCTCCGGGTCGTCCGCGGCTCGGGTCTCCGAGAGGTGCTCGAGCACGCGGCCGAGCACCAGCGCGCGCGAGCGGGGCGCGACGGGGAAGATGTGCTCGTGGTAGCGCACCCGGAAGCCGCCCTCGTGATACTCCAGCACCAGCTCGCCGCTCTCCAGCACGCGCCCGAACTGGTCCCCGAGCACGGGGAGGAGTACCTTCCCGGCGAGCTCGGGCTTCAGCGGCGCCCAGTCGATGTCGAAGAACGGCGCGTGCTCGCTGCTGGGGCCGTTCTCGAGGACGTCCATCCACCAGGGGTTGATCGCCTCGCCGATGCCCATGTGGTTGGGCACGATGTCGAGGAGTTGCCCCATTCCCCGCTCGTGGAGCGCGTCGCTCAGGCGCGCGTGCTCCTCGGCCGTGCCGATCTCCGGGTTGAGCCGATCGTGATTCGAGATGTCGTAGCCATGCGGGCTACCCGGCCGCGCCTCCAGGTACGGCGAGGCGTAGAGCCAGTCGACGCCGAGGCGCTCGAGGTACGGCACCAGCGCCGTGGCGTCGCGGAAGGTGAAGTGCTGGTTGAACTGGAGCCGATAGGTGGAGAGCGGCGCCCGGGGTGCCGCGGCCGTTTCGTCGCTCATGCGTCGCTGGAGGATGGATCCGGGAGGCGTACGGGCCGCACCGCGACCGCGGCCTGGCGGTTCGGGAGTTGCAAGAAGCAGGCGCACGCCCGACTCCTCCGATCCGCGCCGCGGACGCGGGATCCAGCGCCGCGACCGAACCGGAACCCGAAGGTCCCTTGACCCGACCGACCGCCGAGCGAGCCGTCCATCCCGGGGGCCGCCCATGATGGTGTGGCCCGGCCGTCCCTTCCCCCTCGGCGCCGCCTGGGACGGGGCGGGGACCAACTTCGCCCTCTTCTCCGAGCACGCCACCGAGGTCGAGCTCTGCCTCTTCGACGCGCCCGGCGCGGCGGAGCCGCGCCAGTGCGTGCGCCTGCGCGAGCGCACCGCCTTCGTCTGGCACGGCTACCTGCCGGAGATCGGGCCCGGCACCTACTACGGCTACCGCGTGAACGGCCCGTACGAGCCGGGGCGGGGGCTGCGCTTCAACCCGTTCAAGCTCCTCATCGACCCCTACGCCCGCGCGCTCGCGGGCCCCGTCGACTACACGAAGCACCCTTTCGGCTACATGTTCGACCAGCCGGGCGAGGACTGGGTGCTCGATGACCAGAACGACGCGGCCGGGGTGCCCAAGGGCGTCGTCGTCGACCCGGCCTTCGACTGGCGGGGCGACGAGCCGCCGCGCATCCCCTGGCACCGCACGGTGATCTACGAGGCGCACGTGAAGGGGCTCACGAGGCTGCACCCGGAGGTCGCGGAGGCGATGCGCGGGACGTATGCCGCCGTCGCTCACCCGGCCGTCGTCGCGCACCTGAAGTCGCTCGGCGTCACCGCCATCGAGCTGCTCCCGGTGCACGAGATCGTCGACGAGTTCGCCCTCTGGCGGCGCGGGCTGCGGAACTACTGGGGATACAGCTCCATCAACTACTTCGCCCCCGCGGGGCGCTACGCCCACGCCCGCGACTACGGCGAGCAGGTGCGCGAGTTCAAGGAGATGGTGCGCGCGCTGCACGCGGCGGGCATCGAGGTGATCCTCGACGTCGTCTACAACCACACGGCCGAGGGCAATCACCTCGGGCCCACGCTCTCCTTCAAGGGCATCGACAATCCCAGCTACTACCGTCTCGCTCCCGAGGACCCGCGCCTCTACGTGGATTACACGGGCACGGGAAACACGCTGAACACGCGCTCGCCGCAGGTCCTGAAGCTCATCATGGACAGCCTGCGTTACTGGGTGCTGGAGATGCACGTCGACGGCTTCCGCTTCGACCTCGCCGCCACCCTCGCCCGCGAGCTGCACGCGGTCGACCGCCTCTCCGCCTTCTTCGACATCATCCACCAGGACCCGGTGCTCTCCCGGGTGAAGCTGATCGCGGAGCCGTGGGACGTCGGCGAGGGCGGCTACCAGGTCGGCAGCTTCCCGGTGCTGTGGACGGAGTGGAACGGCCGCTACCGGGACACCGTGCGCGCCTACTGGCGGGGCGACCCCGGCACCATGGCCGAGCTGGGGTACCGGCTCACGGGCTCGAGCGACCTCTACGGCGACGATGGGCGGAAGCCCCACGCGAGCATCAACTTCGTCACCGCGCACGACGGCTTCACCCTCGCGGATCTCGTCAGCTACGACCGCAAGCACAACGAGATGAACGGCGAGGAGAACCGCGACGGGGAGAGCCACAACCTGAGCTTCAACTTCGGCGTCGAGGGGCCGACGGACGATCCGGCGATCGTGCGGGAGCGGGAGAAGCAGAAGCGCAACTTCCTGGCGACGCTCTTTCTCTCGCAGGGCGTGCCGATGATCTCGGGAGGGGATGAGATCGGTCGCACGCAGCTGGGGAACAACAACGCCTACTGCCAGGACAACGAGATCAGCTGGACGAGCTGGGAGCTGGACGCGGCCGCCCGCGATCTCCTGGAATTCGTCCGGCGGCTGGCGCGGCTCCGACACGAGCACCCCGTCTTCCAGCGGCGCCACTTCTTCCAGGGCCAGCGCGTGCGCGGCTCGGAGCAGGAGGACCTGGCCTGGTTCGCGCCCGACGGCGGCGTGATGAGCGAGGCGGACTGGCACGACCCCGAGACGCGCAGCTTCGGCATGCGGCTCGCCGGCGACGCCATGCCGGAGTGGGACGAGCACGGCGAGCGGATGATGGACGACACCTTCCTCGTTCTCTTCAACGCCGGAGACGCGGCGGTCGACTTCTCGCTTCCGCGCTCCTCGCCGGAGGTGGAGTGGAGCGTGGTGCTGACGACGAGCGATCCCGCGGTGTGCGAGGGTGACCGGGCGGGGCGGGGCGGGGATGCAGTGACGCTCGCGGCCCGCTCGCTCGTCGTCCTGCGCCGGCGGGACGAGACGTGACGACGGCCGCTCGCCGGGCGATGCGCCTCGGCGCGCGCCCCGAGCCCGGCGCCGTGCACTTCCGCCTCTGGTCGCCCGGCTCGCGCACCGTCGAGGTCGTGCTCCACGGCGCCGGCCGCGAGCGCGTGGAGCCCCTCCACCCGGACGGTGGGGGCTACTTCGCCGGCCGGGTGGAGGGCGTCGGCCCGGGGGCGCGCTACCGCTACCGGATCGACGGGGGCCGGAGCTACCCCGATCCCGCGTCGCGCTGGCAGCCCGAGGGCGTGCACGGGCCCTCCGAGGTGGTCGACCCGGACGCCTTCGAGTGGACGGACCAGGGCTGGCGCGGCGTGCCGCTTCAGGAGCTGGTCGTCTACGAGCTGCACGTGGGCACCTTCACCGCCGAGGGCACCTTCGACGCCGCGGTCGGCCGCCTCGACGCGCTCGCCGACCTCGGCGTGACGGCGATCGAGGTGATGCCCATCGCCAACTTCCCCGGCGCGCGCAACTGGGGCTACGACGGCGTGAACCTCTTCGCGCCCGCCGCGGCCTACGGTCCGCCGGACGCGTTCCGGCGCCTGGTCGACGCCGCGCACCGGCGCGGGCTCGCGGTCCTGCTCGACGTCGTCTACAACCACCTCGGTCCGGAGGGCAACTACCTCCCGGAGATCACCCACGGCCGCATCTTCACCGGGCGCCACCACACGCCCTGGGGCCCGGCGATCGACTACGACGGCCCGGAGAGTGCGGGCGTCCGCGATCTCGTCGTCGAGAACGCCCTGTACTGGATCGAGGAGTACCACGTGGACGGCCTGCGCCTCGACGCCACGCACGCCATCCTGGACGATTCGCCCGTCCACATCCTTCGTGAGATCGCCGCGCGGGTGCACGCGGTGCCCGGTCGGCGGCGCATCGTGATCGCGGAGGACGAGCGGAACGACCGGCGTCTCGTCACGCGGGCCGCGGAGGGTGGCTACGGCCTCGACGCGGTGTGGGCCGACGACCTCCACCACCAGCTCCGCCGCCTCACCGCCGGCGACCGCGAGGGCTACTTCGCCCGCTACTCCGGGACGGTCGGTGACGTGGTGGAGACGCTGCGCCGCGGGTGGTTCTACGAGGGCCAGCACGCGCCGCACCGGGGCACGCCGCGCGGCACGAGCGCGGCGGGTATCGCGCCGCCGCACTTCGTCCACTGTCTCGAGAACCACGACCAGGTGGGGAACCGTCCGTTCGGCGGGCGGCTCTCGCACGAGGTGCCGCTGTCCGTCTACCGCGCGCTCTCCGCGCTCCTCCTGCTCAGCCCGTACACGCCGCTGCTCTGGATGGGGCAGGAGTGGGCCGCCTCTTCGCCGTTCCTCTTCTTCACCGACCACCCGGAGGAGCTGGGCCGGCGCGTGACCGAGGGCCGGCGCGAGGAGTTCAAGCACTTCTCCGCCTTCCGCGACCCGGAGACGCGCGAGCACATCCCGGACCCGCAGGCCGCCCGTACCTTCGCGCGCTCGAAGCTCCGCTGGCCCGAGCGCTCCGAGCCGCCGCACGCCGGCGTGCTCACCCTCTACCGCGAGCTGCTGGCGCTGCGCCGCTCCCACCCGGCGCTGCGGGACCACACCCGCGGCGGCTTTCGCGTGAGCGCCCTCGGCCAGCAAGCGCTCGTCCTGCGCCGCGAGGCCGAGGGCGCCGCGCTCCTCCTGCTGCTGAACTTCGGCGGCGCGCTGGACGCGGATCTCGCGGCCGATCCCATCACCCGCGCGCCGCAGGGGTGCCGTTGGGAGCTCCTGCTGGACACCGAGGAAGCGCGCTTCGGCGGGGCGGGGGAGGGGGCGACGCTGCGGCGTGGGCGGCTGGCGATGCGGGAGGCCGGGGGCATCGTGCTGGATGCCGGGCCAACGGCGCAAGACTCGTAGGATGGGCACGCCGCGCTCTGTCCCTCGTACATTCCGATAACCGATAGCCGACGACCACTCATGAGCACACCACCCATCGACGCCGCGCGCAGGATCGTCATCGAGAACGTCTATCCCGAGCTGAACTGCGGGCGTTACGCCGTGAAGCGCGAGGTGGGCGACACGCTCGGCGTCTGGGCGGACATCTTCAAGGAGGGGCACGAGGCCATCGCCGCGGCGGTGCGCTACCGGGCGGAGGACGAGGCCGAGTGGCGCGAGGCGCCGATGCGCTTCGTCGAGAACGACCGCTGGGGTGGAGAGGTGACGCTGGAGCGCAACCTCCGCTACTTCTACACGCTGGTGGCCTGGACCGACCACTTCGGCAGCTGGGCGGCGGAGCTGCGGGCGAAGTACAACGCGGGCCAGGAGGTGGACAGTGAGCTGATCGAGGGAACCGAGCTGGTACGCGGGGCGGTGGGCCGCGCCGCGGGCGACGACCGGCAGCGGCTCGAGATCCTCCTCCACGAGCTCTCGGGCGACTTCACCGTGGCCGAGCGCGTGGCGACCGCCCTGTCGCCGGAGCTGCTCGCGCTGATGGAGCGCTATCCCGACCGGAGCGACCTGACGCAGTACGACCGGGTGCTGCCGGTGCAGGTCGACCGGGTGCGCGCGCGCTTCGCCGCCTGGTACGAGCTCTTCCCCCGCTCCGCGTCCGACGACGTGGGCCGCCACGGCACCTTCGACGACGTGATCGACAAGCTGCCGTACGTGCGCGACATGGGCTTCGACGTGCTCTACTTCCCTCCCATCCACCCGATCGGCCGGCAGTTCCGCAAGGGGAAGAACAACTCCCTGAACGCCGAGCCGGGCGAGCCGGGCTCGCCCTACGCCATCGGCGGCGAGGAAGGCGGCCACAAGGCGGTGCACCCGGAACTGGGTACGCTGGAGGACTTCCGCCGGCTCGTGGCGGCCGCGCGCGAGAACGGGCTCGAGGTCGCCCTCGACTTCGCCATCCAGGTCTCGCCCGATCACCCGTACGTCACCGAGCACCCGAACTGGTTCTACATCCGCCCCGACGGAACGATCAAGTACGCTGAGAACCCCCCCAAGAAGTACCAGGACATCTACCCGTTGAACTTCTACGGGCCCGGCTGGGAGGAGCAGTGGGAGGAGTGGAAGTCGGTGATCCTCTTCTGGGTGGAGCAGGGAGTGAAGACCTTCCGGGTGGACAATCCGCACACCAAGCCGGTGCAGTTCTGGGAGTGGATGATCCGCGACGTGCAGCGGGAGCATCCGGAGGTGATCTTCCTCGCCGAGGCCTTCACCCGCCCCAAGATGATGCGCGTGCTGGCGAAGGCGGGCTTCACCCAGAGCTATACCTACTTCACCTGGCGCAACTTCAAGGGCGAGCTGGAGGAGTACTTCAACGAGCTGACGCAGGGGCCGATGAAGGAGTATTACCGGGGCAACCTCTTCGCCAACACGCCGGACATCAACCCCGAATTCCTGCAGCGGGGCGGCCGCCCCGCCTTCCTGATCCGCGCCGCGCTCGCGGCCACGCTCTCCCCGCTCTACGGCATCTACAGTGGCTTCGAGCTGTGCGAGGCGGCGCCGCTGCCCGGGCGCGAGGAATACCTGAACTCGGAGAAGTACGAGGTCAAGGCGTGGGACTGGGAGCGCGAGGGCAACATCCGCTCCTTCATCACGCGGCTGAACCAGCTCCGCCGCGAGAACCCGGCGCTGCAGGAGTACGACAACCTGCACTTCCATCTCTCGGACAGCGACCAGGTGCTCTTCTACGAGAAGTCCAGCGCCGACGGGGAGAACACCGTCTTCATCGCCGTCTGCCTGGACCCGTTCCAGGCGCACGAGGCGACACTCTTCTTTCCCATGAACGTCATCGGCGTCGGTGACCAGGACTCCTGGGAGGCGGACGACCTCCTGGAGGGCGGTACCCGTCTCTGGCACGGCTCACACCAGCGGGTTACGTTCTCGCCCTACTCCCCGGCCCACATCTGGCGCGTGCGCCGCTGGGAGCGCTCGGAGAAGGATTTCGATTACTTCATGGGGTAGAGCCCCGCCCGGCCCATCCACCCCGGCTATCGGCTATCAGTAGCCGGGCTGATAGCCGATAGCCGATAGCTGATAGCCGATAGCCCTTATGCCCCACCGCGAGATCGTCCCAGCGCGCTACCAGCCGGGCCTGCCGATGGAGCGGCTCATCGTCGCCGAGCCGCCGCAGGACGAGGCCCTCGAGATGGACGTCGTCTTCGTCGGCGCCGGGCCGGCGGGGCTCGCGGGGGCCATCGAGCTCGCGAGGCTGGTGCGTCGCGACGTTGAGCGGGGCGGAGAGCTGGGCGAGGTGCAGATCGCCGTGCTCGAGAAGGCCGCAGGCCTCGGCGAGGCGAACCTCTCCGGCGCGGTGGTCAACCCGCGCGCCTTCCGCGAGCTCTTCCCCGAGCTCCGGGACGAGGACTTCCCCTTCCGCGAGCGGGTGCGCGACGAGCGCGTCCTCTTCCTGACCGAGACGCGCGCGTGGCCGATCCCGGCGCCGCCCACGATGCGCAACCACGGCTTCTACACCGCCTCGATCTCCGAGATGGTTCGGTGGCTGGGCGCGAAGGCCGAGGAGCTCGGCGTCAACATCCTGCCCGGCTTCCCGGTGGACTCGCTGCTCGTCGACGGGAGCTCCGTGGTGGGTGTGCGCACCGCGCCCGCGGGGCTCGAGCGGAACGGCGAGCCGGGACCGCGTTACGAGCCGCCGACCGACGTGACCGCGCGCTGCGTCGTCCTCTCCGAGGGCACGCGCGGCTCGCTCTCGCAGGCGTACAGGCAGTGGCAGGGCATCGGCTCCGTGAACCCGCAGATCTTCGCGCTCGGGGTGAAGGAGATATGGGAGCTGCCGCGGCCGCTGGAGAGCGTCGTCCACACGCTGGGCTGGCCGCTCCCGAACGACGCTTTCGGCGGGAGCTTCTTCTACCCGATGGGTGGCAACCGCGCGGCGATCGGCCTGGTGGCGGGGCTCGACTATGAGCGCACCGGCTTCGACGTGCACGAGCTGCTGCAGCGCATGAAGACGCACCCCTTCTTCCGGCGGCGGCTGGAGGGTGGGGAGATGCTCGAATGGGGTGCCAAGACCATCCCCGAGGGCGGCTATCACTCCCTGCCTACGCGTCGCTTCGGCGACGGGATCCTCATCACCGGCGACGCCGCCGGCTTCGTCGACGTGCCCTCGCTCAAGGGCATCCACTACGCGATGCAGAGCGGGATCTTCGCCGCGCGCGCCCTCTTCCGCGCGCTCGACGGCGGCGACACCAGCAGCGAGCCTCTCCAGGAGTACGACCGCCTGGTCGACGGCAGCTACATCGTCGACGACCTCTTCCGCACCCGCAACATGCGGCTCGCCTTCAAGGACGGCCTCGTGGTGGGCGGCGCGAAGGCCTCGCTCATGGCGCTCACGCGGGGGCGGTTCCCCGGCGCTCGGATCGAGATGGAGGCCGACGCCGAGGTGCCGCGCCTCGTCACCGAGCCGGAGCCGTTCAACCCCGACGGGAAGCTGACCTTCAGCAAGCTCGACGCGGTCTTCAGGTCCGGCAACCGCACGCGCGACGACCTCCCCGTCCACCTCGTCGTCGGGAAGGACGTCACGCCCGAGGTCGCCGAGCTCTACCAGCACATGTGCCCCGCCGCGGTCTACGAGCGCCAGGGCGACCGTCTCGTCGTCCACGCCCCCAACTGCGTCGACTGCAAGGCCACCGACGTGCTCGGCCCCCGGTGGACGCCGCGCGAGGGCGGGAGCGGGCCGGCGTACCAGGAGATGTAGGTGACCTAAGACGAGCGCGGGCGAGGCAGAGCGACTGCTGTCATTCCCGCGGACGCGGGAGTCCACGATCATGCGTGCGGGAGCTCGGGGTTCTCGCTTGCGCGGGAATGAATTGCCGTGGGCCGCTTCGCGAGGACGTTGCAGAGGCGGCTTTGAGCGATCTCAGACGCTCAATCGCCTCCGTCGCCCGCGCCGAAATATGCGTCCTCCACCACCGCATCGATCTCTGCTTGGTCCCTGGCATCGGAGATGGATGCCAATCGCTCGACCCTGTCGGTGGAAAGATCCTTCAGTCGCGGGATCCGGACCTTGCGAAGGGTCTGGGCCTGGAAACGGAGGCTCCCGCCGCGCATCTGAACCGAATAGGCTTGGACCTGCTCTCGGACGATCGTGCTACGGAGCAGAGCCTTGAGTGCCCTCAGGTCCCAACTGTCGCTCGTGATGAAGTAGAGGTTGTGGTGCGGGTAGTACTCACCAATGTCGAAGCCGACGGTCGTTTCTCCTTGGATGTCAGGGATCAGGAGCTTGGGTCTGTGCTGCAGCTGAGGCCACACCCGGTCGATGGTGCGGTACCACCGGGCTCCGGCCTTCCTAGCGACATGGCGCTTCTTGAGCGCGTCCCCGTACCGTTCGAGATAGTCTTTCAGGCCCGGATAGCGGTTGAGGTCCACCAAGGAGCCGTCGCCCTCATCTGCAAAAGGATTCACCAGGTAGCGTCCTGACCACTCGATCCGCTGATTACCGATGTTGGACGCGAGCGCCAATGGGATCTGTCGGTCCTCTTCGATGTTTGGGTGCTTCCCACCTAGCACGAATACTCGGTCGGCTCCCGTCGCCACGCCGATCCCCACCCGCGTTCCTGGCGCTGAATCTTCCAACACCGGGAAGGGCTGGAGCTGCTCAAGTCGCCTGTGCTCATGGCTACGGGTCGCGATCCACGCCCCACCCTCAGGGTACCAGCGCGGGAATACGGACAGAATCTCCGGATCTCTGTTCGACTTGGCATCGCTCACCACGCGGCGGAGCGTCTGCGGCTGTACATCATCGAGCGTCGCGGCTTTTGTTTCCGCACAGCGATTTCGGTCGAGGACGAAGATCGCGGGGTACGCAGAGACGTCGCTCAGGAAGGGCTGGGTGTGCTCCAGGTTGAGGTAGTAGCGCACATGGTAGCGCTCGGCCACCTGCTTCCTCAGCACTCTCCCGTATTGGTTCTTCACCCAGCGATTGGCGCAGATGTACGCGAGCGCTCCCTCAGGACTCAGGCACGACAGCCCTCGTTCGATGAACGGGATGTAGAGATCTGCTCTGTCCGTCATGCTCTCGTACGCATCCCGGTAGTGCCGGAGCACCCGCCTGGGTAGATCCTCGATTCGAACGTATGGTGGGTTTCCGACGACGGTGTCGAACTTCTCCTGCCAATCGTTGATCAGGAAGTCCGTATGGACCGTCCAGATCCCCGCAAGTTGAGTTGCTCGCTGCGTCGGGCAGCCTGCTGACGTGAGCAGACGCACGATCTTATGGCGAGCGGACCGCAGTGCGCGTTCACTGATGTCCGCAGCTCGCAGTGCACTTTCCAGAACTGGATCGTCCCAGTCCGCCTCGGGCTGCTGCTGCTCGGATTCGATCAGGCGCGAAACGACTTCGACGATGAACGCCCCATCCCCACAGGACGGCTCCAAGACCCGCTTCACCGCCAGTCGCTGACTTCCGATCGTGTAATCCGCTAGATCGAGAATGAGCCGTACAATGTCCGGCCGCGTGTATACCGCGCCCTGCGGTTCCGTCTCGTGAGCGCCATCCCACAGCGCGCGCCAATCCGCCTCCAGTAGGTTCAGCACGCTCCCCTCCTCAGTCGCAACTTATTAGGTGCCCCCAGAGCGACTTCACGAATCGCCTGAAGCTCAGCTCCCCGTTGGGCTCCCTGAAAATACCCTCGGCTCCGCGCGGCGAAAGCAGAAGTGACGCTGCGTTGTAATTTCTCTCCAGCACGAGGCGCTCACAGAGAATCTCGTATCGTTTGGCGTAGGAAGCCCCCACGAAGACCGGATCGACATCGAACGTGGACGTGTCGGCACGAACGGACCTGGTGGAGCCGTCCGACTCTTCGAGAAAGAAGAAGTAACCCAAGAACGGTGGATGAGTGCCCAATAGCCCTTCGCGGAACGCGAGCCATAAATCCTGGGCGCTCCCGATGGCCTCTTCGGTCCGGTTGTTCGCGTTGTTTCCGAACGATGGACCTACCTGGCTCTTCATCTCAAGAGCAGCGCAGAGACGATCGCGCTTCAGGATCAAGATGTCCCACTGCTTTGACGGCCTGTAGTAGCCTGGGACATCCACCCGACTCCCTCGACGGATCTCGTCCTCGGAGAAGCCAGCGTGCTGTGCGACCTCCGTAATCAGCGATTCAAATGCGCTCATGTGCTGACCGCCGGTTACCTCACCGCGTCGCCCCCGATCAGTCCCGATCTCCTGCTTCGTGGCCTGGCCGCTCCGGCCGGCCCAGTACCCGATTACGGCGCTTCTCACACGCTGTTGAAGCTCCTGTTCGGTCCACGGAAATCCTATGGGGCGTGCTGGCATTGCTTGCGTCGTCGCAGGAAGCGGGCTCTGTGGGAAGCCAAATAGTAGCGAAGCCAGTTCGTGCTCGAAACCGCTGCGGAGGAAGATGCGCATGGCCCATCCCCCCCACCCGTCAGGACCACCGCGAGGCCCTCCCGCCCCGCCCCTCCCGCGCTTATCTTTCGGCGCACCCGAGAGATCACTCGCGCGCCCCACCTCCCCATGCACACGAACGCCACGCCCCCCGCCGCGCCCGTCCGCGATCCGCGCGACTTCGTGACGCCGGACGCGCTGCACGTCGCGCACGAGCTGCTCGGCCTGCCCCTCGCGAAGCCCTGGCGCCGTGCGGCCGCGATGGCCATCGACGGCGTCCTCGTGGCCATTCTCTCCAACGCCCCGAGCGTGCTCTTCGGGCTCGCGGCGGCCCTGGTGCTGCTGCGCGTGGCCACGCGGCGCAGGCCGGGGGGCGGCTACGTGCGGCACTCGCTCCGCCTCACCTTCGCCTTCGGCGGCGCGATCCTCCTCTTCATCGTGGCACTGAGCGCCTGGCGCACGGTGGCGCGGCGCATCGGCGAGGTCACCACGGCCTCCATCGTGGCCGCCGCCGATCCCCCCCGCCCGCCGGACGAGCCGGGCGCCGCGGCACCCGGCGGCAACGACGTGACCGTGAGCGGCGTGGACGGGCTGAGGACCGCCGCGGCGGTCCTCGCCTTCCGCCGCGCCTCCGACCCGGCGCGGGCGCGCACCCTCGCGGATGCCGTCGTCCGCGCGGGCCGCGGGAGCGGCATCGCGGACGCGGACATCCGCGAGATGATGAACGGCATCGCCGCCGGGCACGGCAGCGCCCGGCTCCTTCGGCGCGGGCGGGGGATCGGCGGCGGCCACGAGGGTGGCCGTGGCGACGTCGCCGATGCGCCTCGCGACCGAGTGCCACACGCTCAGCGCGACGACGAAGAGG
>DASSTO010000192.1:0-13189 GCA_035707865.1 Longimicrobiaceae bacterium
TCCCGTCGACGATCGCCGCGTGGATCGCGGAGCGGCGCGCCTCGTCGTACTCCAGCGTGCAGAAGTGGCGCACCGCCCACTCCATCGTCTCCGGCCGATCACCCTCGATCGAGACCAGCGCCGCGTCCACCCCGTCCAGCGAGGTGCCGGACATGAGGCCGACGATCAGCACGAGGCGGGGCCGGCGAGTGCGCCGCGGGCCGCCGCGAGCGCGTCGGCGTCGCGCTGAAGCAGCCAGATGAAGAGCTGGTAGACGCTCACCGTCTCGCCCGTGGGTCCCGGACCGGCCCAGTCCCACACGTCCAGGCCGCGGCGCTGTACCATGGCGAAGTTGCGGGCCCGCAGCGAGGCGAAGCGGCGGTAGAGCCACTCCGCGTCGGGGTCGGGCACGAGCGCGGGCTGGGGGCTCCCGTAGCCGGCCGCCCGCTCCAGCCAGCCGCCCACCCACGCCTCGCGCTCCACCATCTCCTGGAAGACGCCGAGGAGTCGCTCCGTTTCCGGCTCCGCGTCCCCGAGCGCGTTGCGGAGCGCGCGCGGCATGATCTCCAGACGCACGAGCAGATCCTCCCACTCCGCGACCGCGGGCGGCCGCTCCGGGAAGACGGAAGGGTCAGTCGCCGCCATCGTTCGCTCCCCGCTCCAGGATTGCGCCCAGGCGGCCCCCCGCCGCCTGCAGCTCGCGCCGGGCCTCCTCCGGCCCGAGCCCCGTCCAGTACATCGCGATCGCGGTCTTCACGCTCCCCCCCCCGCGCTTCAGCAGCTGCCGCGCGTCGTCGCGGGAAAGCTCGAGCATCTCCATCAGGATGCGCTCGCTGCGATCCTGCAGCTTCACGTTGGTCGCCCGCAGGTCGACCATCAGGTTGCCGAAGGTCTTCCCCAGCCGGATCATCGCGCCGGTGGTGATCGTGTTGAGCACCATCTTCGTGGCGGTCCCGGCCTTCATCCGCGTCGAGCCGGTCACGACCTCGGGCCCCACCAGCGGCGCGATCACCACGTCGTAGCGCTGGCGCAGCTCCGGCGAGGGCGGGGTGCAGAGCAGGAAGCCCGTGCGCGCACCGAGAGTCTTCGCGCGCTCCAGCGCCCCGTGCACGAAGGGCGTCGTCCCCGAGCTGGCGATGCCCAGGACGAAGTCGCCCGGTCCCACTCCCCGCTCGTCCATCGCCGCCGCGCCGCCCGCCGGATCGTCCTCCGCGCCCTCGATCGCCTGCGTGAGCGCCGCTTCACCCCCCGCGATGATCCCCTGCACCATCCCCGGATCCGTCCCGTAGGTGGGCGGCATCTCGGCCGCGTCGAGAACCCCCAGCCGCCCGGAGGTCCCGGCGCCGACGTAGAGGAGGCGCCCACCGCCGCGGAAGGCCGCCTCCGCCAGCTCGATGGCCCGCGCGACGTGCTTCCGCTCCGCCTCCACCGCCGGCGCGACCCGGTGGTCCTCGGCGTTGATCACGTCGACGATCTCCAGCGGCGAGAGCCGGTCGATCCGGGCGCTGAGGGGGTTGCGCTGCTCGGTGAGCCGGACGTCGAGTGGCTCCTTGCTCGCCATGCGCTCGATTGCCGTATCCTGGGCCGGGCGAATAGAATGGGTGCCGCCAATGTAACGCCCCGACAGAACCGCGCAAAGGTGCCGTCATGCCCCCGAGAGTCACCACCGCACTCCGCTCCGTGCTCGCGCTTGCTCTGGCGCTCGCGCTCGCACCCGGGGCGGCGCGCGCCGCCCCGGTCGGCCCCGCGCCGCGTGACTCGCTGCCGGGGGCGGTGCGCTTCCCCGCCGGATGGGCGCTCTCGCCGGGCGACGCGCCCGCCGTCAGCGCGCGCGGCGGGATGGTCGCCACGACGGACCCCGTGGCGAGTGAGGTGGGCGCGGAGATGCTGCGACGCGGCGGAAACGCGGTGGACGCGGCGATCGCCACGCAGTTCGCGCTCGCGGTGGTGAACCCGGAGGCGGGGAACATCGGGGGAGGTGGCTTCATGGTGGTACGCATGGCCGACGGCACCACCGCCGCCCTCGATTTCCGCGAGGAGGCGCCCGGCGGCGCCACGCGCGACATGTACCTGGACGCGCGGGGAAAGGTGACCGACCGGTCGCTGCACGGACCGCTGGCGGTGGGCGTGCCCGGATCCGTGGCGGGGATGTGGGCGGCGCACGAGCGCTTCGGCTCCCTGCCCTGGGCCGAGCTGCTGCAGCCGGCCATCAACCTGGCCGACGGGCTGGTGGTGCACGAGCGCCTCGCGCGCTCGCTGAGTGCCTACGAGGCGCGCCTGCGGCAGTACCCCGCCACCGCCGCCGTCTTCCTGCCCGGTGGGAAGGCGCCGCGCGTGGGCGACCGCCTGGTGCAGAGCGACCTGGCCGCCACGCTGCGCCGCATCGCACAGGACGGGAGGGACGGCTTCTACGGCGGGAAGACGGCGGCACTCGTCGCCGCCGAGATGCGTCGCAGCGGCGGGCTCATCACCGAGGCGGACCTGGCCGCCTACCGCGCCGTCTGGCGGGATCCGGTCGTCTTCACCTACCGGGGCCACACCGTCGTCTCCATGCCGCCGCCCTCGTCGGGCGGCGCCACGATGGCGGAGCTGCTCAACATCCTGGAGGGCTACGACCTGCGCTCGGTCGGCTACCTCACGCCCGCCTACGCGCACCTGTTCGCGGAGGCGGCGAAGCGCGCCTATGCGGACCGCAACACCTACCTGGCCGACCCCGACGTGGTGCCGCAGCCGGTGGCGCGGATGACCTCGAAGCAGTACGCCGCCCGGCGCCGCGCCGACATCCCGCCCGCCCGCGCGACGCCCTCCGCCGCCGTCGCCCCCGGGCTCGGCCCCGCCCCCGCCGGCGGCACTCACACCACCCACTTCTCCGTCGTGGACGCGAAGGGCGACGCGGTGGCCGTCACCACCACCCTCAACTCCCTCTACGGCAATGCGATGGTCGTCTCCGGCGCGGGCTTTCTGCTCAACAACGAGATGGACGACTTCACCGCCAAGCCGGGCGTGCCCAACCAGTTCGGGCTGGTGCAGGGGGAGGCCAACGCCGTCGCCCCGGGCAAGCGCATGCTCTCCGCCATGTCACCGACCATCCTCCTCTCTCCGGCCGGAAAGGTGGAGCTGGTGACGGGCTCACCAGGGGGCGCCACCATCATCACCACCGTCGCGCAGATGATCATCGACGTCGTCGACTGGGGGATGGACCTGCGCACCGCCACCGCCGCCCCGCGCCTTCACCACCAGCATCTCCCCGACGTCCTGTTCTACGAGCACGGCGGCCTCCCCCCGGAGACGGTGGCGGCGCTGCGCGCCAGCGGCCAGGCCGTCGAGGAGCGCGACGGCTACCAGGGCGACGTGCAATCCGTGGCCGTCCTCCCCGACGGAACCCTGCTGGGCGTCTCCGACCCGAGGCGCGGCGGCTATCCCGCGGGCGTGGCGGAGGTCCTGGACGTGGTGCAGTGAAAGTCTGAACGGGTGAGGGGGTGAACGGGTGAACGGGGGGTGCTGGGTGCTGAGTGCGCGGAGGCCCGAGCATCGGCGCGATGCCCGGGCCCCTTCCCTGTCGTTCCCCGAATCCCGGATCCCGCCCCCTATCCCGTCACCGACACCGGCTCACCCAGCCGCACGTTCACCGTCGAGCCGGCCGGAATGACCGCGTCCACGTCCGCCGTGCCGATGGCCACGGCCGTGCCCGCCGCCGCGCCGATCGCCGCGCCCGCGACGGTCGACTTGGTGTTCTTCCCGAGGATCTGGCCGAGGACCGCGCCGATCGCCGCGCCGCCGCCGATCTTCTCGGCCTTCCTCACGTTGCTGTCCCGGTTCACCAGCTTGACCGGCGTGTTCAGCGGCTCCCCGGAGATCGAGTAGCTGTCCCCCCCGTACGAGATCGAGGTGAAGGTCACCGCGATGCCCGGCTTCTCGCCCGCGTGACCCGCCGCCTGCGCCTGCGTCACGCGGCCGTGTACCGTCGCACCCGCCGGGATGATCGTCGTCCCGTCCGAGGCGACCACCGGCTCGGAGAGCGTCGCCGTGAAGCTCTCACCCGCCGAGTAGCTCTTCGTGCTGATGTCCCGGTCGATCCGCACGGCGATCATCGTCCCCGCCGGCGCGGTGTGCGTCACCGCGCGCGGACGGCTCGGGGCCGGCTCGGGCGCGGGTGCGGGCGGCGCGGTGTGCCGGGGCGGCGGCGCGCTCCGCGAGGGCTCCGCGCGACGCGGGGCCGGGGCGGGCGCCGGGGCCGGAGGTGCCTTGGTGGGCGGCGGCGGAGCCTCCGCCACGTCCGTCAGCTCCGGCTGTACCGTCGTGTCCGGCTGGAGCGCCAGGTCGAGGTCCTTCTGCATCGCCTCGTTCTGCAACGCCTGCCGCGCCCGGGTGTCCTGATCGTGGCTGCAGCTGGCCGCAAAAGTGGACAGCGAAAGGCACAACAGCAGGGCGAGCGCCCCGTCGAGTCTCCTCATTGTGGTCTCCAAATCCGTGCGGTGGCTTGAATTCCCCGGTGGGGCGGGCTAAGCTACGCTCGTGCTCGGGCCCGATCCCGAGGTGTTTAGGAGGCAACCGACATGCCAGACAGTAAGTGAAGTCTCTACTTACACTTATACCCTACCTGCGCCGCTATCGTGCCCCCATCGCCTGGGGGCTCGTGCTCGTCGTGCTCGCGAACGCCTTCACCCTCGCCCCTCCCTATTTCATCGGCAAGGGGATCGATGCGCTGAACCGGCCGACGGGCGTCGGGCACGCGGTGCTCGTCTACGCGCTCCTGGTGATCGGCACGGCGATCCTGGGCGGCGCGAGCCGCTACGGGATGCGCGAGCTCCTCAACGGCACCAGCCGTCGCGTCGAGTACGACCTGGGCAACGACATCTTCCGCCACCTGACGCGCCTGGACGCGAGCTTCTACTCGCGCACGCCCACCGGCGACATCATGAGCCGGATGACGAACGACCTCTCGGCCGTTCGCATGGCCGCGGGCCCGGCGTACATGTACCTCGTCAACACCACCGTCGGGACGCTCATCTCGCTGGCCCTGATGGTCTGGATCAGCCCCTGGCTGACGCTGGTGAGCATGCTCCCCATGCTCGCGCTGCCGCCGGTGACGGTGGGCTTCGGCCGCATCATCCACCAGCGCTTCGAGCGCATCCAGGAGCAGTTCTCCTCGCTCTCCACGATGGCCCAGGAGAACCTCGCGGGGATGCGCATCGTCAAGGCGTACGGGCGGGAGGCGCAGCAGACGGGGCGCTTCGAGGGGCTCTCGCACGACTACTTCGAGCTCAACATGCGCCTCGCGCGCGTCTCGGGGCTCTTTCAGCCGCTCCTGATGCTGCTCAGCGGCTTCGCCATCGTCATCGCGCTGCTGGTGGGGGGCCGGGCGGTGATGCGGGGAGCGATCTCCATCGGCGACTTCGTCACCTTCACCCTCTACCTGGGCCAGCTCACCTGGCCGATGATCGCGCTCGGCTGGGTGGTGAACCTCTTCCAGCGCGGCGCCGCGTCGATGGGCCGCATCAACCAGCTGCTCTCGACGGAGCCGGCGATCCGGGAGCCGGAGCATCCGGTGGCGCCGTCGCGCGTCCAGGGCGAGATCGAGTTCCGCAACGTCTCCTTCCGCTACCCGGGCACGGAGCGCGAGGTGCTCCGCGACGTCTCCTTCCGCGTCCCCGCGGGGTCGATGCTCGCGGTGGTCGGCGCGACGGGCTCGGGCAAGTCGACGCTGGTCGGCCTCCTCGCGCGGCTCCACGACCCCACCGCCGGCGCGGTCCTCCTCGACGGCGTCGACATCCGCGAGTACCCGCTCGAGCGGCTGCGCGCGGCGATCGGCGTCGTGCCCCAGGACGCGTTCCTCTTTTCCGAGCCCATCCGCGAGAACCTGGCGCTGGGCTTCGAGGCCGCGGACCCGGAGGAGGAGATGGAGCGCATCCGCGCGGCGGCGGGAATCGCGCAGCTCGACGAGACGATCCGCTCGCTCCCCGCCGGCTACGAGACGCCGCTGGGCGAGCGCGGCGTGAACCTCTCGGGCGGGCAGAAGCAGCGGGCGACGCTCGCGCGGGCCATCGCGCGCGACCCCAGCGTCCTCGTGCTCGACGACGCCCTCTCGGCCGTCGACACGCACACCGAGGCGGAGATCCTCGCCGGGCTCCGGCGCGTGCTGCAGGGGCGCACCGGAATGGTCGTCAGTCACCGCATCTCGGCGATCATGGGGGCCGATCAGGTGATCGTCCTCGCGGACGGCGAGGTGGTCGAGCGCGGGACGCACTCGGAGCTCCTGCAGCACGGCGGAGCCTACGCCGCTCTGCTGCGCCGGCAGCTCCTCGCCGACGATCTGGCGCGCAAGGGCATCCTTGCACCCACCCGGAGCGAAATCTAGATTGATGGCTCCCAGCTCCCGCCCAGCGACCGAATGATCGAACTGCAGCTCTTCCTGAACGGCGACGAGGACGAAGCCAACCGCTTGCGGGCGCTCCTCGCGCGGGAGGGCTTTCGCGTCCAGGAGCCGGCGCCCGGCCGCACAGGAGGTCGGGCGATCATCGCCTCCGCATTCGACGCCGAGGACGACGCCGCGATGTCCGAGGCCACGGCGCGGCGCATCGAGGAGCTGGAGCTCTCGCTCCGCGAGCTGCGCAACCTGGACGTCGCCAAATCGCAGTTCCTCGCCAACGTCTCGCACGAGCTGCGCACGCCGCTCACCGCCATCGTCACCTACGGCGAGGTGCTGCGCGATGGGCTGCTGGGGAAGGTGAACGAGCGGCAGCGCGAGGCCATCCAGTCGGTGATCACCTCCAGCCGCCAGCTCCTGACGATGATCGAGGAGATCCTGACCTACGCGCGCACCAACGCGCGGGCGATCGAGCTGGAGGCCTCGGAGTTCGACGTCTCGGAGGTCGCCAGCGACGTGCACCAGATGAGTGCGTCGTTGATCCGGAAGAAGCGCCTGAACTTCGAGACCCGCATCAGTCCGGACCTGCCGCGGGTGCACGCCGACCGCGACAAGGTCCTGCACGTGCTCGGCAACCTCATCGGCAACGCCATCGACTTCACCCCGGCGGAGGGCTTCATCCGCGTCGAGGCCCGCCGCCACCGCCGCGACCCCTCCTGGGTCGAGGTCGTCGTCTCGGACACCGGGATCGGAATCGACCCCGCGCACCACGAGATGATCTTCCGCGAGTTCGCGCAGGTGGACAGCTCGCGCTCGCGCCGCCACCACGGCACCGGCCTCGGCCTCGCGATCGCCCGCAACTTCATCCAGCTGCACGGCGGCGAGATCTGGGTCGAGAGCGAGCTCGGGCGGGGCAGCCGCTTCGTCTTCACCATCCCTTCCGTGGAGGCGCGGACGAGCCCCGGTGCCACATGAGCGCCCCTCCGCGGCGCATCCTCCTCGTCGAGGACAACGAGACCATCCGCCACGCCTTCGGTATCCTCCTCGAGGAGAGCGGCTACGAGGTGGTGCAGGCCGCCAACGGCGCGGATGCCCTCGCGCGGGCCCGCGCCGACGCGCCCGACCTCGTCCTCATGGACCTCGGCCTCCCCGACCTCAACGGTCTCGAAGTCACCCGCAGGATCAAGGGCGACCCCGCCACGCGCAACATCGTCGTCGTCGCCCTCACCGGCCGCGCCCTCGAGACCGACGCAGCCGCCAGCCTCGCCGCCGGCTGCGACGGCTACCTCTCCAAGCCCATCGACTCCGAGCAGCTCCTGCGCAGGATCCCCGAATTTCTGATGGGCAGTTGAGAATGGAGAATGAGACGGGCCCGAGCAACTCGCTGATGCTCGGGCCCCGTTGCCGTCCATTCTACACTCTCAATTCTACGTTCTCAATTCACTTGAGCCGTTTCAGCAGCTCCTCGTTCGTCTTCGTGTCCGACATCTGCTTGAGCAGGAGCTGGGCGGCGTCGACGGGAGGGAGCGAGTGGAGGGCGCGGCGGAGCTGGTAGACGGCGTCGAGGTCGTCGCCGAGGAGCAGGTCCTCGCGGCGCGTGGCGCTCTTCTCGACGTCGATCGCCGGGAAGATGCGCCGCTCCGCGATCTCCCGGTCGAGGACGATCTCGGCGTTGCCCGTCCCCTTGAACTCCTCGAAGATCACCTCGTCGCCGCGGCTCCCCGTCTCCGTCAGCGCCGTGGCGATGATGGTCAGGCTGCCACCGCCCGCTTTCTCGGGGACGTTGCGCGCGGAGCCGAAGAAGCGCTTCGGCTTCTCCAGCGCCCCGCTGTCGATGCCGCCCGAGAGCGTGCGCCCGGTGCCGCGCTCGGAGGCGTTGTAGGCGCGGGCGAGGCGCGTGATCGAGTCGAGCAGGATCACCACGTCGCGACCGCTCTCCACCTGGCGCCGCGCGTACTCGAGCGTCATCTCCGCCACTGCCACGTGGCGCTCCGCGGGGCAGTCGAACGAGGAGGCGATCACCTCGCCGATGCCCAGCATCTCCATCTCCGTGACCTCCTCCGGCCGCTCGTCGACGAGCAGGATCAGCAGGACGGCGTCGGGGTAGTTCGTGGAGACGCCCTCGATGATCGCCTGCAGGAGCATCGTCTTGCCGGCGCGGGCCGGCGCGACGATCAGCGCGCGCTGGCCCTTGCCGAGCGGGGCGATCAGGTCGATGACCCGGTTCGTGTAGTCGCGGCCGCGGCCGCGCGTGAGCCCGCACTCCAGCTTGAGGCGCTCGTTCGGGTACGTCGCCTGGAGCGAGCTGAACTCGGGGCGCGAGCGCGCGTGCTCGGGTGCCAGGCCGTTCACCGAGACGACCTGCTCCAGGGGCACGCTCTTCCCCTTGCCCGGCGAGGTGCCCGCCTCACCGACGACCAGATCCCCGGTCCGCAGGCCGAGACGGCGGATCAGCGACTGGGGAACGAAGATGTCGTCGGGTGATGATTGGAAGCCCTGGGCCGGAGACCGCAGGAACCCGCTCCCGCTGGAGAGTACTTCGAGGACACCGCGAGCGGTGGGGGACGCCGCAGCCCCGGGCTCGGCGTCGCTACGCGGTTGTGCGCGTACGGTCATGTGATTGCGTGGACATGGGAATGAAGAGCCACCAGCCGATATGGACCACGAGGAGAGCCCTCACGGTCCCGATCGAGTGTCAAGTTGTGTGCCGCGAGAGCCCGCCGGAAGGAAACCGCGGGGGCCGGATGGAGCCGGCAGGAGTTCGTCCGCACCAAAGATGAATATCGGCAGCTCACCGCGCAAGCTGTCGATACTCTTCGTTGCGGCGCGACCGCCTCCCTGGCGTAAACGGGCACTCGCTTCTATTTTCATGCGAACCCTTTATCGCCGATCGACTTACGTATATCCTCCGGGTCTGTCATTGGTTCCGAGGCACCCGTTTCACCCGCATGCCCGTCGTCAGCGCGCTCTGCAGGCGACGGGCTTCATCGGTCTCCTGCTCCTCACGCTCGGCTCGGCGTACTTCCGGACGCAGATCCTGCAGAACCAGGATTACGCGCTCCGCTCGAACGACAACCGCCTGCGCGCGATCTCCATCCCGGCCCCCCGCGGCGCGATCTACGACCGCACGGGGAAACTCATCGCGGAGACGATCACCACCCACGCGCTCTTCCTGGAGCCCGCCTCGCTCGACTCGACCCGCGAGATGCTGGAGCGGCTCAAGCCCATCCTGCAGCTGAGCGACTCACTGGAGGCGCTGCTGCTGGAGAAGCGCGCGCATCAGCCGAACCAGCCGCTGGCGGTCGCCAACGACCTGAACTTCGACCAGCTCTCCCGCGTCGAGGAACACCGCGCGGAGCTGCCCGCCGTCTCGCTCGAGCCCATCCCGCTCCGGCGCTACCCGAAGGGTGAGGCGGTCGCCCACATCATCGGCTACGTGGGCGAGATCAGCGAGCGCGAGCTCGCCGATTCCGCGCACTGGAAGGGCTACAAGCCGGGCCAGGAGGTCGGGAAGGCGGGGATCGAGCGGGAGTACGAGCACACCCTCGCGGGCGTTCCGGGCGAGCGCTACGTCGAGGTCGACGCGCGCGGGAAGGTCATCCGCCCGCTCGCGCGGGACGAGGCGAACCAGCCCGTCGCCGGCCACGACATCCACCTGACGATCGACCTCGCCGCGCAGCGCTTCGCCCACGACATCTTCCCCCCGAAGATGAAGGGCGCCGTGGTGGCGATGGTGCCCTCGACGGGCGAGATCCTGGTGATGTACTCGAACCCCTCGTACGACCCCAACCAGCTCATCGGCGGCATCCCGCGCGCCCTCTGGCGCGCGCTCAGCGGCGACCCCGGCCACCCCCTCCTCAACCGCGCGACCGGCGGGACCTACCCGCCCGGCTCCACCTTCAAGCTGGCGACGGCGGTCGTCGGTCTGGCGAGCGGCATCATCAAGCCGGACACGCACATGCCCATCCCGTGCACCGGCGGGATGACGTACGCCGGCCGCTACGCGCGCTGCTGGAAGCGCGAGGGGCACGGCAGCCTCGACCTCGCCGGCGCGATCGCCGCCTCGTGCAACGTCTACTTCTACCAGCTGGGCATCTGGCTCGGGCTCAGCCGGCTCACCGCCGAGGGCACGCGCCTCGGCTTCTCGCGCGAGACCGGCGTCGACCTCCCGAGCGAGCAGGCGGGCACCTTCCCCACCGGCACGCACTGGTACAAGAAGCACTTCGGGTGGGCGCCGACGCCGAGCGAGGTGATGAGCCTCGCCATCGGCCAGGGCCCGAACGCGCAGACGCCTCTGCGGATGGCGCAGTTCTACTCCGCGCTCGCGGGCGACGGCACCGCCCCGGCCCCGCACCTCCTGGCGCACGCCCGGAAGGCGCCCGCCGAGACGGACCTGAAGGTGACGCCGGAGATCCTGCAGGCGCTGCGCAAGGGGCTCGCCGAGGTGACCGAGCCCGGCGGCACCGCCTACTACGCCTCCCTCAAGCACTGGAAGCTCTACGGGAAGACCGGCACCGCCGAGAACTCCCAGGGCGCGGACCACGGCTGGTTCGCCGGCTTTGCCGGCCCCCCGGGCGGCGCGCCGGAGATCGCCGTGGCCGCCGTCGTCGAGCACAGCGGCCACGGCGGCGTGGTCGCCGCGCCCATCGCCGCCAAGATCGCCGACTTCTACCTCAACGAGATCCACCACCTCCCCACCGATCCGCACGCGCAGACGCTCGGCGAGCGGCTGGGGATCCGGGAGCTCCCGAGCGGGGATCACGACTGATCGAAGCTGTCAGCTATCAGCTATCGGTTGGCTGATAGCTGAAAGCTGATAGCTCTCTCACGCACTCGCCCCCCGGGGTCGCTTCGTGGGCCGGATCTGCACCAGCCGCCGCGCGGATTCGGTGGCGGCGAGGCCGCCCTGCGCGGTCTCGCGGTAGGCGACGGGCATCCGGCGGCCGACCTCGCCCATGACGTCGATCACCTCGTCGGCCGTGACCGGGAAGTCGAGGCCCGCGAGCGCCATCTCGGCCGCCGCGATCGCCTGCATCGCCGCCGAGGCGTTGCGGTAGATGCAGGGAACCTCGACGAGGCCGCCGATCGGGTCGCAGATGAGCCCGAGCATCCCCTGGAGGCAGAGCGCCACCGAGGTGGCCACCTGCTCACCGCTGCCGCCCGCGAGCCAGGTTACGGCCGCGGCACCCATCGCCGCCGCGCTCCCCGTCTCCGCCTGACAGCCGCCCTGCGCGCCGGCGAGCGAGGCGCGCTGCGCGATCACGCCGCCCACGCCGCCCGCCACCAGCATCCCGTCCACGAGCCGCTCCTCGTCCAGGTCGAGCGCTTCGGCGACGCTGAAGAGGATCGCCGGAAGCACGCCGGCCGCGCCCGCCGTGGGCGCGGCCACGATGAGCCCCATCGCGGCGTTGACCTCGAGGGTGGCGATCGCGCGGGCCAGCGTCTCGGTGACGCGCCCCCCGAGCAGCCGCGGGCCGTTCTCCTGGAGCCGCCGCGCCCGCCCGCCCGTCAGCCCGGAGGGCGAGTGGACCTTCCCCTCGAGCCCCTCCACGATCGCCTCCCGCATCACCCGCAGCGTGTTTCGGATGCGGTTGCGGATCTCCGCCTCGCTCCGCCCGCTCTCCGCCTCCTCCGCGGCCGCCACCACCCGCGGAAGCGTGAGCCCGCTCGCCTCGGCGTCGCGGATCAGGGACTCGATGGAGGAATGCATGAGAATTTAGAATGGAGAATTTAGGATGGAGAATGAACGGCAGCCGCAGCACCGGTATCGTTCTCCATTGTCCATTCTCCATTCTAAATTGTTTTCATGACGTTCGCTCGATCCGCCGGGCCCACTTCACCCACGGGCGGGCGCGGATCTCGTCGAGGGCGGCGTCCGAGATCGGCTCGTCGGCCTCGATCGTCATCAGCGCGTCCTGGTGGCGGCCGGTGCGGTCGACGCGCATCGTGGCGAGGTTGACGCCGTTCGCCGACAGGACGCCGGTGACGGTGTGGATGGTGCCCGGCTCGTCGTGGGCGAGGAGCACGAGCGTGTGGTAGTCGCCGGTGAGCGAGACCGGGAAGCCGTTCAGCTCCGTCACCTCCACCCGCCCCCCACCCACCGACGCGCCGCGCACCGTGACGACCTCGCCCTCGTGGCGCAGCTCGAAGCGGGCGGTGTTCGGGTGCGCCTCCGCGCCCAGGTCCACCTCGGCGAACTCCCACGTCATCCCGGCGGCCGCCGCCTCGGCGTAGGCGTCGCGCAGGCGGGGATCGTCGGGCGCCAGGCCGACCAGCCCGCCCACGATGGCGCGCTGCGTGCCGTGCCCCTCGCCCGTGGCGGCGAACGAGCCGTGCAGCTCGATGCGGGCGTGCTCCGGCGTGTGGCCCAGCACCGCGCGCGCCATCCGCCCCAGGCGGCACGCGCCCGCGGTGTGCGAGGACGAGGGCCCGATCATCACCGGGCCGAGGATGTCGAAGAGCGAGACCATGGGGCGACCTCCCGAACTCTAACGCGGGCAAGATCTCTGCCTACCCTCGGGCGCGCGGCGGGTTATCTTCATCGGCTCGCGCCGGGCACCGCGCCCCGGGCGCGGCCGATCACCACCACCGGATCCACATGGAAGAGGGCAGCGAAGCACGCGACGCCGTCGGGGCGAACTCCCCCCTGGAGCAGGGCCTCTCGACGGCCGTGCCGCCCGCCGCGCCGGAGGCCGGCTTCGGCGCGAAGCTCCGGCGGCTCGGCTCGGAGACGCTCATCTACGGGCTGAGCTCGATCGTCGGGCGCTTCCTCACCTACCTGCTGCAGCCCTTCTACGCGCACGAGTTCACCCCCGACATCAACGGAATCCAGGCGAAGGTCTA
>DASSTO010000193.1:0-3944 GCA_035707865.1 Longimicrobiaceae bacterium
GTGGGCACGGCTCAGGTGTCCAGCCACTTCTCGTCGGAGGAGGCGATGTGGCGGCGGCAGCTACCGCGATTGATCAGCTTGAGGACGACCCAGCCGATCAGGAGCAGCGGCGCCACCTTGAAGAGGAGGAAGCCTCCGAGCCCGAAGACGACCGAGAACACCGTCCCGACGATCGCCAGGACGACGCCGACCACGACCACGGCGACGACGCCGATGGCAAAGAGCATGAGCAGAGAAGTGAGCATGACGATTCTCCTTCCGAAGTGTTGGTTCCCGACCGAGCCACGATGGTTTCCGGCCGCAGCGGCCGGGCCGGCCCGCATCTATGCGTGGGGCTCCCCGCTGGCGGCGGGATCGAAGAACGGCTCGCCCTCGAACCCCAGATCCGGCGGTGGGGGCGCGACGAAGGTGCGGCGCGTGCCCGCCCGCGAGAGGATCACCGCGCCGAACCCGAAGGTCGCCACCACCCAGATGACGGCCCATGTGACGACCTTCAACAGAGTCCCGATCACGCTCAGGAAGCCGACCATGCCGATGAGGTGCGCCGCCATCAGCGGCGCGATCAGCATGCCCAGGCCCGAGAAGAGATAGGCGTACGAGTTCCGGTAGCGGAGGTCGAACGCCTTGCGCCGCTGCTCGGCGGTCCGCTCTCCGATCGCGTGCGCCGCAGCGAGCAGCCCGAAGGCCAGCGCAGCCGCGACGGCAAGCGGGTAGAGCGGGACGAAGGCGATCAGCAGCGGGATTCCGATCACGGAGACGGCAAGCGCGACGATCGCCACGACGAGGGCCGGGAGCACCAGGAACCCGGCCGCGAGCCCCGTGGCACCCGAGCGCAGCATGGAGCCCCGCAGCGTGTCGCTCACCGTCTCCAGGTACGGGCGACCGTAGAAGACCAGTACGGCCCCCAGCCCCGCGAGGACCAGACCCAGCGCGATCGTGGCGGCGAGCCCGGCCAGGCCGCGGCCGATCCGGTCGAGGGGAGAGTGCCCGTGAGCGATGGCGTCGTGCCGGACATGCCGCACGCCGTCGACGTGGACGACGGTGCTCGCTCCGCCTCCTCCCACCACCCGCACCTCGCCGCGGACATGGCCGCCGTGGGAGACGATCTCCCCGCCCGTCACCACCGCGTCGCCCTGCACCAGCCCACCCGGCTCCAGGACCAGATCGCCGCCGACCACCACCGCATCGCCCCGGACCGTCCCCTTCACCCGGAGGTCGCCGCCGACGACCACCAACTCCGGAACCGTCTGCCCGGCTTCGACCGTCCGGTCGCCCTGGAAGATGTCACGGCGCGCGACCGCGGCTGCGTCCCCCGCCGCGTCGGTGGCCGGGGCCTGTGCCCGCGTCGGGGCGGCACCCGCCAGGAGAAGCAATGCCGCGACGACACCACGGCCGATCCATCGATCAGTTCGCATACGTGCGCTTTCCCATCGGAGTGCGTACCAGCCGGACCAGCGCCCATCCCGAGATCGGAACCGTGATCGCGAGAACCACGAGCGCGATCACCAGGGAGTGCGCCGGGACGTCGATCACGCTCTGGTAGAGCGAGGCGACGTGCGACGCCAACCCGGAAGTGACCGCCCGGTGCAGCGCCTCCTCGGCCCAGACCCGAAGCGTCGAGTGCCCCCGAAGGAGAATGACCCGGCCGAGCCCGTCGTCCGAAGCTACCGGGCGCCAGAGGATGAAGGCAACGGCCGCGATCAGCGAGAGGACCGGAGCGGCCAGCGCGCCGACCGCGAGAAGCCAGCCGCGCGTGGTGCTCGGCAGCCACTCGGCGAGACGCTCCGCCAGAGGGCGCGGTTCGGGCGGAGTCACCCGAACCCGGGCCATCACCGCATCGGCGAAGCTCGGCGACGGCTCGAAGCGCGGCAGGCTCGACAGCGCGTGCGCGAGTGCCCGGTACGCCTCCAGCTCGGCGGCGCAGTGCGCGCAGCCCGCGAGGTGTGCCGCGGCGCTCTCCTGCTCGGCCGCCGGCAGCGCGCCTTCGGCGAACTGCTCGATCGTCCATTCCGACAGGTGCTGGCTCGGGTTCGGCACGGGACCTCTCTCGTCTGGGCGCGTGTGTTTCATGGGAGATCTACGATCGCCTCAGCACAAAGGTTTCATGCTTCCATCCGCAGGTGCGCGAGGCTCTCCCGCAGCTCGGCGCGCGCGCGGTGGATGTACGTCTTCACCGTCCCCAGGGGAATCCCCATGATCTCCGCGATCTCCTCGTACGGTCGGCCCTCGACGTGGCGGAGGAGGATCGCCGTCCGGTACTCGGCACGAAGCCGGCCAATCGCCTCCTCGATCTCCGCGCCGAGCTCCTTCGCCTCCAACAGCTCCTCGGGATTCTCGTCGCGCGACTCGACGGTGATCCGCGTCGCCTCCACCTCGTCGGTGGTGACGGCGTTGCGCGATCCGTCCACGGAGATCGTGTCCAGCTCCTTCTTCCGCAGCGCGTCGATCGTCAGGTTGCTGGCGATCTTGAAGATCCAGCTGGAGAACTTGTACTTGGGATTGAAGTGCTGGAGGTTGTTGAAGACCTTGATGAAGGTCTCCTGCGCCAGGTCCTCCGCGAGCTCGCGATCGCGCACCATCCGATAGACGAGCGAGAAGACCGGCCGCTGGTAGCGGTCGAGCAGCTCCCTGTACGCCTTCTCGCTGCCGGTGCGCGCGAGGGCGACGAGGTCGTGGTCGGTCTGGGTGAGTGCCAAGGTCAACGATCGAGGTCCCGGTCTCGAGTTCTGTCGATCCTACGGAAGCGCCCCGACAGAAGTTTCACGGGCCCCCTCACGAGGGAGTCGGCTTGCCGGGAAGGGCGGGCGCAGATAGCTTTCCGGCTTCAATTTACCGCAACTCGGCTCTTCGCGCGATGACGACTACGCAGCTGCACGCCTCCGTATTACCCTCGGAAGAGGAGAAGGCGGCGCACGTTCAACGGATGTTCTCGGCGATCGCGCCTCGCTACGATCTGCTGAACCACGTCTTCTCGCTCAACATCGACCGTCGCTGGCGCCGCCGCGCCGTCGAGCTCCTGGGATGGGAGAAGGATCCCGCCGGCGTGTACCTGGATAACTGCGCCGGAACGCTCGACCTCTCCGTGGAGCTCGCGGGCCGTGCGAACTTCCAGGGGTGCGTGGTGGGGAGCGATTTCACCTTCGCGATGCTGCGGGGCGGGGAACACAAGCGGCGGGCCCTCCCGGTCGCGCCGGTCTGCGCCGATGCGCTCTCCCTTCCGTACGCCGACCGCAGCTTCTCCGGTGCGACGGTGGGCTTCGGGGTCAGGAACCTGGCCGGCCTCGACGCTGGCCTGCGGGAGATGGCGCGGGTGCTCAAGCCGGGCGCGCGGCTGGTGATCCTGGAGTTCACAACCCCGCACTGGCAGCCCTTCCGGGCGTTGTACCTCTTCTACTTCCTCCACGTGCTTCCACTCATCGGCCGCCTCGTCTCGAAGCACGGCTCGGCGTACTCCTACCTTCCGCAGTCGGTCCTGTGCTTTCCGGAGCCACCGGAGCTCGCCGAGCGCCTGCGCGCCGCCGGCTTCCGCAACGTCCGATGGAAGCGTCTCACCGGCGGCATCGCCGCCCTGCACTGCGGGGAGCGCTGCTGATGGGAACCGCGATCAACGTTCTGGCCGGCGCGCTCGTCTTCGCCTTCGTGCTCTGCTGCGTCGTCTCCGGACTCCTCCAGGTGATCGCCTGGTCGCGGCACGCGCGCCAGGGAGCGGCCGTCTCCTTCCGGGCGATGCTCCACCCCGAGCGCTACTTCGACGCCGTGGGCCAGCGCCAGATCGTGCTCGCCCGCTCGATGCTCGTCGTCGGCGGCGTGGCCTACCTGTCCTACGGCGTGCTGGTGGTCGCGATCTCCGTGGCACGATGAGTCGTCGGTCGTCGGCTATCGGTCGTCGGTCTTGCACCGCGACGGCCCCGCCGCGCTTCCTCCGACCGACGACCGACGACCGA
>DASSTO010000194.1:0-24255 GCA_035707865.1 Longimicrobiaceae bacterium
GCCATGGGCTCCGCGTCCTTCGGGAAGCTGCGCAGTAGCGCGATGATCTCGTTCGAGAGGGGGCGCTCCGCGGCGAGCTGGCGCTTCAGTTCCGAGAGCTCGCGCGCGTTCGGCAGGCGGCCGTTCCACAGCAGGTAAGCCACCTCCTCGAAGGTGGCGTTGCGTGCGAGGTCGGCGATGTCGTAGCCGGCGTAGATCAGCTCCCCCTGCTCCCCGTTGATCGCGCTCAGGCCGGTCTTCGCGACCACGACCCCTTCGAGCCCTGTATTGGACATGGTGAAATCCTCTCGACTGAACGTTCCCGAAACACGAGCCCGGCGCGGCCGCGGCACACCGGAAGCCGGTGGCAAGAGGCGTGAGTATAAGGCGGCGGCCCGAAGCCGTGCAAGGGAACCACTTCACCGGGCTCAGGTGGCCGAGCCCGTCTCCAGCGAGTCCTGGCACGCAGCGCACAGCTCCACCTCGGGAACGAGCCGGAGACGCTCAAGCCCGATGGGGCTCCCGCACCGCGCACACTGTCCGAACGCCTCGGGGTCGGCATAGAGCCGGCGCAGTGCCTCGTCGATCCTGTAGAGTCGCTCACCCTCCTTGCTCGCGAGGAGGAACTGCTTCTCGCGCTCCATGGCCTCGGTGCCGATGTCGGCCATGTGGAAGCGGTAGACGCTCAGCTCGCCCGCCTCCTCCTGCAGCGTCTGGCTGCGCTCCTGGTCGAACTCGCGGAGCGCGGCCAGCGCCTCCTCCCGCTCGCCACGCAGGAGGCGTTCGACGGCTTCTCTGTCCTCTTTGCTCAGCATCTCTCCTCCCGATGGGCGAAGGCCGACCCACGCGTGGGGCCGGCGCCGCGTTCCCCGGCGCGTACGGCCGGCCGGCGCCGGGGAACGCTTCAAAGACCATGCCCGGGACGGGCCCTCGGCCGGTGCCGCGCGCCGCCACCCCAAGCACGCATCTTGCGCCCCTCCCCGCCCACGCCACCGAGCCCGAACCGCAGGAGGAGGCATGGACACGAAGGGCAGCAAGACGAACGTGGAGCACGAGCCGCAGGCGGAGCGGAAGCACCCTCCGGAATGGGAGCGTGATCTGAACCCGAACTACATGGCGGGCCAGAACATCGGGGAACGGTCCGGAGAGTTCGAGCAGGGGATCCCCACGGCGTACGACGTGAAGGACGCACACCGGCTCCTGCACGAGCGCTTCGCGGACGACGAGCTGCAGAGGATCCCCATCCTCCCCGAGGGCCAGCGTCTGGAGCAGGGCGCGTGCTACGTCGACCTGCGCTCCGAGAGACCCGAGGAGTTCACGGCGATGGGCGGCATGGCGGCGGACCCGGGCCACTGGTTCGTTCCCAAGGCCGAGGTCCCCTATTCTCTGTGGAATCGGCTGATCGGGGTGGAGAACCCGGAGCGTATCGCGGAGAGGCGCGAGATCGGCCGCGACCGGTGAGGTGCGGCGTTCCGCGGGGCGCGTGAGGCGCGGTGATGCGCGTCCTGCTGCTGATCCTCTCCGTCGCAGCCACGGCTCCCGCCTTCTACGTCCGCTTCTCGGGCGCGTCGGTCTCCGCGCCGTTGCAGGCGGCGGTCTTCGGAGTCGCCGTGCTGGGGGCCGCGTTGCTGCTGTCCTGGGCGACCGAGACGGCGGAGCACGAGATCTCGCGCTCCCTGGCGATGGCCGCGCTGGCGCTCGTCGCGATCCTGCCGGAGTACGCGGTCGACATCTACTTCACGTGGACGTCGGCCGTGCAACCCGCTTACCGGGAGTTCGCCCTGGCGAACATGACCGGCGCGAACCGGCTCCTGGTCGGCGTCGGTTGGCCGCTGGTGGTGCTGGTGCACGCGGGCCGCCGCCGGCTCGGTATCCGGATCGAGCACCCGCAGCGCACGGAAGCGGCGTTCCTGGCGGCAGCGACCGTCTACGCGGCCGTCATTCCGCTGAAGGGCTCGCTCACCCTCGTGGACTCGCTGGTTCTCCTGGCGATCTTCGCGCTGTACGTGCGGCGCTCCGCCGGCGACGAGAGCGAAGAGACGGCGCTCTTCGGGCCGGCCGCTCTCATCGGCGAGATGGGGCGGTGGTCGCGGCGCGCCGCCATCCTGGCGATCTTCGCTTTCGCGGCCGTCGTCGTCCTCGTCTCGGCCGAACCGTTCGCCGACTCGCTCGTCGCCACGGGGCGAAGCCTGGGCTGGAACGAGTTCCTGCTCGTACAGTGGATCGCGCCGCTGGCCTCCGAGGCCCCCGAGCTGGTGATCGCGCTCGTCTGGACGCTGCGGCGGCGACCCCACGCGGGCTTCAGCGCGCTACTCTCGTCCAAGGTGAACCAGTGGACGCTGCTCGTGGGCAGCATCCCGGTAGCCTACTCGCTGCACCTGGGCCGGGCGGCAGTCTTCCCCCTGGCGGGCCGTCAGATCGACGAGATGTGGCTCACGGTCGCACAGTCGTTGCTCGCCGTCGTCCTGCTGCTCGACGACGATCTCGGAATCGGGGAGAGCCTCCTGCTGCTGGGGCTGTACGCGGCGCAGGTATTCCTGCCCGAGGTCCGGATGACGGAATCGGTGGTGTACGCCGTGCTCGCAGCGGGAATCCTGCTGGCCCGGCGCCGCGAGGCATGGCCGTTCCTGCGGAGCGGGCTCTCGGCGCGACGCTGATCCGGGTGGCCGGCCACTCGGGACCGTTGCCGGGGCCGCGCGTGGAGCCTACCATCCCCGGGAGCCGTGATGCCGTCCCCCGCGGGGAGCGTGCACGCCCGACGCGCCCGGCGCGCCCCAACACCGGACGAACCCATCGTGACGACTCCCTTTACCGCGGCCCCGCACCATTACGTCCTGCTCCTCCTGGTGCAGATCACGGTGCTCCTGTTCGCCGCCCGCGCGCTCGCGGAGCTCGCGCAGCGCCTGGGGCAGCCGTCGGTCGTGGGCGAGATCCTGGCGGGCATCGTCCTCGGTCCGTCGCTGCTGAGCGGGCTCGTGCCGGGCCTCGGCGCCTGGATCGTCCCGCAGGGCGAGCTGGGAGGATATCTCCTCGAGGTCGTCAGCCTCATCGGAGCGCTCTACCTGCTGATGATCACGGGCCTGGAAACCGATCTCGGCCTGATCCGGCAGCACGCGCGCACCGCCATCGGCGTCTCGCTCGGCGGGATCTGCCTCACCTTCTCCAGCGGTTTCATCCTCGGCGAGCTGCTTCCGGACGGCCTGCTCGCACGGCCCGGAACGGGGCAGCGGCTGGTCTTCTCGCTCTTCGTGGCGACGGCCATGAGCATCTCGGCGATCCCGGTGATCGCGAAGGTGCTGATGGACATGAACCTGATGCGCCGCGACATCGGACAGACGATCATCGCCGCGGGGATGAGCGACGACACGACGGGGTGGATCCTGCTCTCGATCGTCAGTGGCCTGGCGACCAGCGGCGTGGTGGACCCGACGAGCGTGCTCTCGTCGGTCGGTAAGGTAGCGGCGTTCATGGTCGTCAGCTTCACCGTGGGCCGCTGGCTGGTGCGGCGCCTGCTCGACCGCGTGCAGGACGAGGTCAGGAGCGCCGACCGCCTGGTGACGCTGGTGGTGGTGCTCTCCTTCGCATGGGCCGCGGTGACGCAGGCGCTCGGACTGGAGGCCGTTCTGGGTGCCTTCGTGATGGGCATCCTCTTCGGCCAGATGCCGCGCCTGCCGAGCGCGGTGCACCAGCAGCTGACGACGAGTTCGCGGGCGGTCTTCACCCCCGTCTTCTTCGGCGTGGCCGGGCTGAAGGTCGACATCCGCGCGCTGCTGGAGCCGCGGCTCATCCTCATCACGCTCCTGGTGATCGCCGTGGCGGCCGGGGGCAAGATCGCGGGCACCTACCTGGGCGCGCGGCTCATCGGCCGGCGCGACCACTGGACGTCGCTGAGCTTCGGCGCCGGCCTGAACGCCCGTGGCGCGATGGAGATCATCATCGCCACGATCGGGCTCCAGCTCGGCATCCTCTCGCAGGACATGTTCTCGATCATCGTCGTCATGGCGATGGCCACCTCCCTGATGGCGCCGCCCGCACTGCGCTGGGTACTGGCCCGGGTGACGCCGGAAGCGCAGGAGCTGGAGCGGCTGCGCCGCGAGGAGCTCGCGGCCGGTAGCCGCGTGGCGCAGATCCACCGTGTGCTCCTGCCCGTGCGCCGCCGGCCCGAGCCGGACGTCGTCCACGCGCTGCACGCGGAGGTCCTGGCGCAGCTGGCGGCGGAGGGACCCCTGGCCCTGACGCTCCTCAACGTCGCACCGCCGGGGGAGAAGGCCGCGGCCGCGGCCTTCCTGGACGAGGTCGGCGCGCTCTTCCCCGCCACCGAGCTGGCGAAGAAGATCGTGGAGAGCCGCGACCCTGCGGCCGTGATCATCGAGGAGGCGCAGAAGGACTACGACCTGCTGGTCCTGGGCGCGACGGAACGGTCCAACGCGCGTCAGGACTCGATCTTCCACCCGCTGGTCGACCGGATCGTGCGGCTGGCCCCCTGCCCGACGCTCGTGATCCGCGGGACCGCCGGCAGATCGGCCGCGGGGCCGCAGCGAATCCTGGTGCCCACGAACGGATCGAGCGCATCCCGGGAGGCCGGGATGCTCGCCTTCCGCCTCGCAGGGCCGGACGACCTCGTGGTCGTGCTCAACGTGGTCCGCGCCGACGACGGGGACCCGGGCCGCGAGCTATGGGGCACGCAGGCGCGGCAGTTCGAGACCGCGCAGGGCATCGTGCGCGAGCTTCAGAAGCTGGGCGAGGCGCAGGGAGCTCGGACGCTGCCGATGCTCCGCGCCGGCGGCGAGGCGGAGGACGTGATGCTGGACGTCGCGCGCGATCTCCGCTGCACGCTCATCGTGCTCGGCACCGACGTGCGCCCCGGCTCGGAGCGACTCTTCCTGGGCCCCCGCGTGGAACGGCTCCTGGAGACCGCACCCTGCCCGGTGCTCGTCTACAACGCCTCGTGAGATCCCGGCCTCCCCGTGCGGCCGGGATCTCGTTCACCGCTCCGGCCCCCTCGGCGCCTCGCCCGATCACACCGCGAAGCGCAGCCGCGCGCCGACGCCGCCCTCGGCATCGAGCGGTCCCGATGCCGCCTCCGGGATCTCCTCCACGGCGGCGCCCTTCCGGTAGGCAGTGCTCACCAGCCGATCGGCGAGGTCGGGGTGGGCGCGCGCCAGAGCGCGGGAAAGCACCAGCGTCTCCACCGCGCCCACCTGCAGCGCGCGGTCGACGTGCTCGGGCGTGAGGCAGCCGCGGCCCGCCGAGCGCGCCGTCTCGATCACCTCGTCCACGAGTTTCGTGTGCAGACGAGCGGACAGGGCGGACGCCGCGGACTCGACGGCGTCCCGGACCTCGGCGTCCGACGCATCGATCGGCAGCGCGGGCACCTCGATCGTCCGCGCCAGCAGCCGCTCGGGCAGCGCCCGGAGGACGATCGCCGTGGCCTCGGTGCTCCCAGACACGACCAGCAGACCGTCGTCGCCGACGCGCTCCGAGACGACCTCGCAGGCGTCGCGCAGCATGCGGTGCGTCGCGACGCCTTCCGTGCGCAGGGCGGCATCGCCGCGCGTTTCGCCACGCATTCCGGACCGCGTGGCGGCGCGCTTCCCACTCCCCGCCGCGACCCCCGCGTGCTGGGCCGCCTCCGCGTGCACCACCCCGGTCTCCTGCAGGTAACCGTAGAGGCAGTGGAAGATGCGCGCACGACGACGATCGGCCAGCACCGCGGTCACCGGACGCGATTGCTTCAGTGCGCGGACGTAGGGCGCGATGTGCGGCCCCGGCTCCCAGCGCACGAGGTCGGGCATCGGAACGGGGGAGGACCCGGCGTGCCAGAGTCGCTCCTGCGTGGCGAAGGCCACCCATCCGCGCTCCGGGATCTGACCGGTGAAGCGCTGCAACTCCCCCTCGACGTGCTCCAGCGCCGCGCGCACGGACTCCCACTCCTCGGCCGGCCACGCGGCGAGCCGCGTTTCGAGCGCCCTGAGCGTCGCGTTCAGACGCACCCGCCAGGCCCTCCGCTCCGCCGGATCCGCCTCCTCCGCTTTGAGGTACACGCTCAGGACCTTCCGTCGCCCGAGCTCGTGGTGCAGCTGCAGGAGCTCCTTCTGGTTCAGCATGGCCAGTCCTCCGGTAGATGATTCCGACCGCCGAGGAGCGCGAGCGCCTGCGCTGCGGGTCCCTCCGCCACTCTGAAGAGACGATAACGGCGCAAGCGAGCACCGTCGGTCAGGGCGTGCTGGACCCGTCTGTCAGGCGTTGCCGGATCCCCCTGTCGTACCGGGAAGCACCGAGATCCGGCTCACCTCGTAGTGCAGCCACACGACCCACGTGCCGAGCACGAGGACGGCGGTCGCCTGGTGCACGGCGCCCAGGGCGACGGGCACACCGTGCAGGAGCGTCGCGATGCCCAGGCCGTACTGCAGCAGCACGAGCGCCGTGAAGGTGGCGCTGAGTCGCCGCGCGACCGAGCCCGCGCCGGCGCGGCGGTATAGGAGGAAGACGGCGAGCGCGGCCAGGACGAGCAGCGTTCCGATCACGCGGTGCGTCCACTGCACGGTCGCGGGGTTCTCGACGAGGTTGAGGAGCACCGGCCGCAGCCGCCACGCGCCGGGCGGCGCGAGCCGTCCGCCCATGAGCGGGAAGGTGTTGAAGATCCGCCCCGCGCGCAGCCCGGCCACGAGGGCGCCCCCGAGGATCTGCGTCAGCAACAAGCCACCGAGTAGACCGACCGCGCGGCCCGACCGCACGGGCCGGCCCGCCGCCGGGTCTCGACGCCGCGGGCCCGACTCGCGCGCGAGCCAGACGCAGTAGCCCAGGATGGTCAGCGCGATCGCCAGGTGAGCCGCCAGGCGGTAATGGCTCACCTGGGGATCGTCCACCAGACCGCTCCTCACCATGAACCAGCCCATGAGCCCCTGGAGCACTCCGAGGCCGAGAAGCGCGAGCACCCGCCACAGGAGCGGGCGGGTGAAGTACCCGCGCAGCCAGAAGACCCCGAAGGGTACCAGGAAGACGATCCCGATCAGCCGGGCGGCGAGGCGGTGGACATACTCCCAGAGAAAGATGAAGCGGAACTCCGACAGCGTCATGCCTTGCCGGAGCATCCGGTACTCGGGGAACCGCCGGTACCGCTCGAACGCCGCCTGCCACTCCGCCTGCCCGAGCGGCGGCACGATGCCCATGACCGGCCTCCATTCGACCATCGAGAGGCCGGACTGGGTCAGACGGGTCACGCCGCCGATCACGAGGATCAGGAAGGTGAGGATCGCGCCGCTCCAGAACCAGGCGCGCAGGTGTTGGCGCCGCCCCGCCGGGATCTCCGCGCGCCAGTCGATCCGGGGCGTGATCGGGCGTGCGCGCGCCCGGGGGCGCACGGCGGTCGGCTCGTGCATGCAGTCGCGGTCGGCCGGGGAACGGGCGCGATCGGTCGGACGGGACCGGCCGGTCGGGAACGACGGAAGATCGCCGGCTCCGCCGCACGCGCCCGTCGGGCGGTGCCGGACGGCGCTGTGGGGCGAATCCCGATTCCTCTGGAACGCGTGTGGCCCGACCGCGAATTCCGGCCGCGCACGGCGCGCACTTTGCTCCACCCCACTGCGGGACGGAGGCGCTCGCACGAGCACGGTGACAGGAGCCGCTGAGATGGCCGGATTTGAAGGCAGGGTCGCGATCGTCACCGGCGCCGCATCCGGGATCGGCCGCGCGAGCGCGCGGGCCTACGCCCGGGAGGGAGCGCGGGTGATCGTCTCGGATGTGGACGAGGCGGGGGCCGAGGAGACGGTGCGGCTGATCCCGGACGCCGGAGGCGACGCCGCCGTGGTCCTCACCGACGTGAGCAGAGCCGCGGATTGCGAGGCGCTGGTCTCCCGGGCGGTCGAGCGCTACGGCCGCCTGGACGTCGCCTGCAACAACGCGGGCATCGGTGGCGAGCAGGAGCCGGTCGCGGAGCTCTCCGTCGAGGGGTGGCAACGCGTGATCGACGTCAACCTGTCGAGCGCCTTCTACTGCATGAAGTACCAGATCCCCGCGATGCTGGCCGGCGGTGGCGGTGCCATCGTCAACATGGCGTCGATCCTCGGCGCGGTCGGCTTCCCGGGCGCCTCCGCTTACGTCGCGGCGAAGCACGGGATGCTCGGACTGACGAAAGCCGCCGCCCTCGAGTACGCCGCCCAGGGCATCCGCGTCAACAGCATCGGCCCGGCCTTCATCCGTACCCCGCTGATCAGTGGCCTGGAGGACGCGGTCCTGCCGCTCCACCCGATCGGCAGGCTCGGTACGCCGGACGAGGTCGCGAGCCTGGTGGTCTTCCTCAGTTCGGACCGCGCGTCGTTCGTCACCGGCGCCTACTACCCCGTCGACGGCGGCTACCTGGCGCGGTGACCGGCCCGGAGACTCGAAGGCCCCCGAGCCGCGACCTCGGCTCGGGGGCCTCTCCTGTACACGCCGGAGTACCGGGCGGGGGACTCGAACCCCCATGCCTTGCGGCGAGCGATTTTGAGTCGCTTGCGTCTACCATTCCGCCAGCCCGGCCAGGTGCCGCAAGATAACCGGCATCCTGGCGCAGTTCAACCCGGCGGTAAGGCCCCGAGCGCTATTCCCGCGCCATGCTTCCCGGCGGGTCCGCGGCCGGTTCGACGACCTCCGCACCGCTCGCCAGCTGCAGAGCGTAGATCGCCTCCCGCAACGCCCGCGCGGGATCGCCGCTCAGCACCTCTCGACGGCTACTCTCCACCAGGCGCTTCGCGCGCGTCGTCACCTCCTCCGGCAGCTGTCGGGACTGCAGGCGCTCGTCCGCCCGCGCGAGCACCCTCAGCGTCACCGACGCCGGCGACCAGTCGCGGATCTCGCCCGCCGCGGCACCGAGCAGCGCCGCAGTCCGGATGGTGTCACCCTTCGCGTAGGCGGCCTCGGCCTCCGTCCGCTGTCGCTGAACCACAGAGACCGCCAGCGCGGCCAGCGGCTGCACCGACCGGAAGCCGTGGCTCATCTGCGCCCTCCACTCGTCCACCGCCGAGAAGGCCGCGTGGATCACCGCCTGGTCGGGCGCGCGCGCGATCGACCGGATCGCGATCCGATCGGCCTGCCGGCTCAGATCGAAGGCGCGCTCCGGTGCGCCCGCGTGCCGCTGCGACTCCTCCGCCCGCAGGAGGAGTCGGACGCGACCCGCCGGCGAGAGGCTGTCCGCCGGCGAGCCCCGGAGGTACGGAAGCCAGGTCCGCGCATCCGGAAGGTCCTGCGGCATACCCACGGCCAGCCACTGGTCACCATCCGCGAGGAGATCGAGCGTCAGCGGCTCCGTCGGCGCATCCTTGCAGGCCGCGAGGCCGGCCAGGAGGCCGAGGAGCAGGACCAAGCGCGCGAGGCTCGAACAGCGGAGTGGGCTCATGAAGACCGCGCGGCGGCGAAGCAGCTGGGGGCAGTCGAAGGGCGGCCGTGGTTGAAGCGGCTTGCACGGCGCCCGGGGCCGGGCTACGTTGGGTGCGCTAAACGGACGTTCGATAAGGATCCTAAGCACACCTCGCCGGATCCGCAAGCGCGGGGCGGTGTGCCGGTGTGCGGTCCACATCCGATTCCCGGAACTTGGAGTACATGACTACCGACCGAACCGCGTACGATGAGAAGCTGGAGAGCATCCTCCGCGCGGCTGCAGTCATCTTTGCAGACAAGGGATACCACCAGGCCAGCATCCGCGACATCGCCCGCGCGACGCGCGTGAGCCTTTCGGGCCTGTACTACTACTTTCAGAGCAAGGAAGAGCTGCTCTTCCTCATTCAGGACCACGCCTTCGGGACGCTGCTACAGAACCTCGAGAGCCTCCTGGAGGGGGTCGAGGATCCCCATCGCAAGATCCGCCTGCTGATCGAGAACCACCTGCGGTTCTTCGTGAGCAACATGGCGGAGATGAAGGTGCTGTCGCACGAGGCCGAGTCGCTCTCCGGCGACTTCCACGCCCGGGTGTACGCCAAGAAGCGCCGCCTCACGAAGATCGCGAGCGCGATCCTGACCGAGCTCCGGCCGGACGGCGAGATCGACCGCCGGGTGGCCGTCTTCTCCCTCTTCGGGATGATGAACTGGATCTACACGTGGTACCGCCCGGACCGGGACGTGGCCGTGGAGCGGCTCGCCGAGGACATGACCCGGCTGTACCTGGGAGGGTATCTTCAGGAGGGGAGCGCGCTGCCCGCCGCAGCGCGCGAGGCGGCGCCCGGCGAGCTACGTCCGTCCTTCTGGACGCAGCCGGGCGAGCGCCACCTCGGTTGATTCGCAGGGGGATTCCTAGTCCGCGCGCCTGGCGCGCCGAACCGGGAGGGGGAAGATGCCGACCTCGCTTCGCTCGATCGACTTCGGCTGGATCATTCTGATCCTGCTGACCGCCGCCGTCGCGCTCGTCGGAGGGTTCTTCGTGGGCCTGTGGCTGGGGAGCTGACGCTCAGCCCCCTCGCCGCAGCACCTCAGCGATCCGCACGCCGGCCTCGCGCATCCGCTCCTCCGGCTCGATCAGGGCGAAGCGCACGTGACCCTCGCCTTCGCTCCCGAACCCGACGCCGGGTGAGCAGGCGACTCCCGCCTCGCGCAGCAGCAGCCGCGCGAACTCCACCGAGCCCAGGTGCAGGAAGTCTCCCGGGATCGGCGCCCAGAGAAACATCGTGCCCGCGGGCGTCGGGACCGGCCACCCCGCCTCACGAAGCGCACCCGCCAGCGCATCGCGCCGGCGGCGGTAGACCTCGCGCATCTCACCCACGCACGCCTGGTCGCCTCGCAGCGCGAAGGCGGCAGCGATCTGGATCGGCTGGAAGATGCCGTAGTCCAGATAACTCTTCACCCGCGTGAGCGCCTGCACCATCGCCGCGTTCCCGACACAGAAGCCCACCCGCCAGCCCGCCATGCTGTAGGACTTCGACATCGAGAAGAACTCGACGCCGATCTCCTTGGCGCCGGGGATCTCCAGGACGCTCGGCTGCTGCTCGTCCGTGAACCCGAAGTCCGCGTAAGCGAAGTCGTGGATGAGCAGGAGTCGGTTGCGCCGGCAGACCTCCGCCGCCTCGGCGAAGAAGGCGTGGTCCGCGACGAGCGTCGTCGGGTTGTTGGGGAACGAGAGAAAGAGCGCTTTCGGCCGCGGCCACGTGGAGTGGACCGCCTCCTCGACCGCGGCCAGTAGAGCGTCGCCGGCCACCCGGCCCTCGTCGGTGCCCACCAGCGGGAGGTGGCGCACCTGGCCTCCCGCGAAGATCACCGAGTAGGTGTGGATCGGATAGGCCGGTGCCGGGACCAGGACGGTGTCGCCGGGGTCGAGCACGGCCAGCATCAGGTGAGCGATGCCCTCCTTCGCCCCGATCGTGACGACGACCTCGTTCTCGGGATCGAGATCCACCCCGTAACGGGCGGCGTAGTGCTCGGCGATCGCCTCCCGGAGGCCGTGGATCCCCCGCGAGGCGCTGTAGCGGTGGTGCCGGCCGTCGACCGCGTGCGTGAGCAGCTCCTCCACGATCGGCTGCGGCGTGGGAAGATCCGGATTTCCCATCCCCAGATCGATGACGTCCACGCCCGCGGCGAGGCGCTCCTGCTTCTCCGCATTCACCTGCGCGAACACGTACGCCGGCAGGCGGGCAATGCGGGGAAAGGCCGCGCTCGTCTGCGGCGGCCAGACTCTCGGTCCCTCAGCCATACTCTTCGCTCCTCGAATGGGTGCCGGACCCATGGATGCACGGTTCCGGCCCCGGCCCAACGAAAAAAACCCCGGCGTTCGCCGGGGTCCTTCCCTGTCGCAGCGCGCCGCTTACGCGGGTACGACAGCCACCTGCTTGCGGTGGCGGTCCTTCCGCTGGAACTGGACGACGCCGTCCACCAGCGCGAAGAGCGTGTCGTCGCTACCGATACCCACGTTCGCGCCAGGGTGCACTTTCGTCCCCCGCTGGCGAATGATGATGTTGCCCGCCCTCACCCGCTCACCCCCGAACTTCTTCACCCCGAGGCGCTGCGAGTTCGAATCGCGGCCGTTGCGCGTAGAGCCGCCGCCCTTCTTGTGTGCCATGGTTCGCTCTCCTGCTCAGCCGAGATTGATGTCGTTGACCCGGACCTCGGTGTACCCCTGCCGGTGGCCCTGCTTGCGGCTGTAGTTCTTCCGACGCTTGAACTTGAAGACGATGATCTTCTCGCCGCGCCCGTGCTTCACCACCTCCGCGGTCACCGCGGCGCCCGACACCAGCGGCGCGCCCACCTTCACGTCGCTCCCCGTCGCGCCGAGAAGGACTTCCCCGAAGGTCACCGTCTGCCCAGGCTCCACGTCGAGCGAGGGGATGCGAAGCGTCTGGCCCGGCTCTGCGCGAAACTGCTTGCCGCCGGTGCGGATGATGGCGTACATACCCGGACTCCCTGTCACGGAGAGAATTCTCTCAGGAAAAAAACACAAGCCGAAAATATGGGCGAGAAACGGCGCCCCGTCAACCGCCTCGCAGCGGCCGTCACCCCAGTGCGTACTTCTGCGTCACGTCCTGGTGGCCGGCGCCGACGAGGAGCCGGAACTCGTCCTGCTGCATCAGCGGGTCGTCGCGGACGTTGAGCTGAAGCTTGGTCTCGCGCTCGAGGCGCTTGAGGAAGCCGGGCTCGTCCTCCAGGAAGTAGAGCGCGACCTCCGGGTGGACGCGGATGAGGAGCTGCCGCTCGCGCGAGTCGACGCTGAGTCGCCGGACGGCGCGCTCAATGCGCCGCACGACCGTTTCGGCGCTGAAGATCCGCCCCGTCCCGCCGCAGGTGGGGCAGGTCTCGGTCTGCGACTGGTAGAGCGAGGGGCGGACACGCTGGCGCGTCATCTCGATGAGGCCGAGCTCGGAGACCTGGAAGGCCTTCGTCCGGGCGCGGTCGCGGGAGAGGTGCTGACGCAGCTCCTGCAGGACCTTCTCCCGGTTCTGCTTCGACTCCATGTCGATGAAGTCGCAGACGATGATGCCGCCGACGTCGCGCAGCCGCAGCTGCCGCGCGATCTCGCGGGCGGCGTCGACGTTCGTGCGCAGGATCGTCTTCTCGGGGTCCTTCTTGCCCGTGTAGCGGCCCGTATTGACGTCGATGGAGACGAGCGCCTCGGTGGGCTCGATGATGATGTAGCCCCCCGAAGGAAGCATCACCTTGCGCTGGAAGGCCTCCTGGATCTCGGCCTCGATCTCGTAGGCGTCGAAGAGCGGGAGCGGGTCCTGGTAGAGGTGGACGCGCTCGATCAGCGACGGGTCGACGGAGTCGAGGTACTGGCGCACCTCCTGGAAGCCGGCCGGGCTGTCGATGATGAGCGAATCGACCTTGACCGAGAAGAGGTCGCGGATGATGCCCTTGGTGAGCTTCGCCTCGCGGTGGATGACCGCCGGCGCGCGCGCCCGGGCGGCCTTCCGCTTGATCTGCTTCCAGGTCTGGAGCAACGATTTGAGCTCGCGCTCGAACGTCTCGCGCGTGAGCTCCTCGCCGACGGTCCGCACAATGACGCCGCCCGCGCCCTCGGGCAGGATCTCGCGCGCCAGAGCCCGCAGGCGCGCCCTCTCCTCGCGATCCTCGATCTTGCGAGAGACGCCGACGTGATCGGACTGGGGCATGTAGACGAGAAACCGCCCCGGGAGCGAGATCTGCGCCGTGACCCGCGGCCCCTTCGTGCTGATCGGCTCCTTCGAGACCTGCACCAGGAGGTCCTGACCCTTCTGCACCAGCTCCTGGATGGGCGGATAGCGCCGCGTGCGGCGCCGGCCGTTCTCTTCGTCCGCTCCATCTTCCTCCTCCACGGCGCCCCCGTCCTCCTCCTCGACGGCGATGTCGGAAACGTGCAGGAAGGCAGCCTTCTCGGTGCCGATGTCGACGAACGCGGCCTGGATCCCGGGGAGGACCGCCTCGACCTTACCGAGATAGATGTCGCCGACGATTCTCGACGAATCGGGGCGCTCCATCATCAGCTCCACGAGGACGTCGTCCTCGATGATCGCGACACGCGTCTCCTCCCCGGTGGTGCTCATGAGGATCTCGCGCTTCATCGGCCACCCCGCCCCTGGCAAGGCTTCGGGATTCGGGATCCAGGGGTAAGGGGAACGCGCTCCCCGTTTCCTGAATCCTGAATCCTGACTCCTGAACCCTGAATCCTTCCTCTCCGCTTACCCATTCAACTCCCGTATGAGGCTGCGGGCGATCACGAGCCGCTGGATCTCGCTCGTGCCCTCGCCGATCTCGCAGATCTTCGCGTCACGCATCATTCGCTCGACCGGATATTCGGTGGTGTAGCCGTACCCACCATGGATCTGGACGGCCTGGGTCGTCACGCGCATGGCGAGCTCCGAGGCGAAGAGCTTCGCCATCGACGCCTCCCGGCCGTACGGACGGTCCTGCTGCTTCAGCCACGCCGCGTGGTAGACCAGGTGCCGCGCGGCCTCGATGCCGGTGGCCATGTCGGCGAGCATGAACTGGATGCCCTCGAACTCGTTGATCTTCTGCCCGAACTGCTCCCGCTCGTTCGAGTACCGCAGCGCCTGCTCGAAGGCCCCCGCGGCGATGCCCAGCGCGAGCGCGCCGATGCCGATACGCCCCGAATCGAGCGTCTCCAGGAAGTTGACGAAGCCACGGCCCGGCTCCCCGAGCACGTTCTCGTCGGGCACGAATGCGTCTTCCATGATGAGCTCGCGCGTATCCGACGCCCGCCAGCCCATCTTCTCCTCCTTCTTGCCGGACCGGACACCCTCGGTGAAGCTCAGCTCGTCCGAGTGGCCCACCCCCAGCTCCCGCGCCCTCTCCAGGTCGACCGTCGGCTTGGTGAGGATGAAGGAGGTTATGCCGTGCGGACCCGCTTCGGGATCGGTGACCGCGGTGGCGACGAAGATCTCGCCCACGCCCGCGTGGGTGATGAAGATCTTGCTGCCGTTCAGGACGTAGCCACCGTCGACGCGCGCCGCGGAGGTCCGCGTCCCGGCCGCGTCCGAGCCCGCGCCCGGCTCCGTCAGGCCGAAGCCGCCGAGCACCTGCCCCGAAGCGAGGAGCGGCACGTAGCGCGCCCTCTGCTCCTCGTTCCCGAAGGAGACGATCGGCGACGTTCCGAGCGTGGTATGGGCGGAGACGGTGATCGCGTGCGAGGCATCGACCCGCGCGAGCTCCTCGATGACGATCACGTAGCTGAGATAGTCCAGCCCCGCGCCACCGAGCGCCTCGGGCCAGGGAACGCCGAGGAGACCGAGCTCGGCCATCTTCTTGACGTTCTCCCAGGGAAACTCGGAGTTCCGGTCGAGCGCGCCGGCGACCGGCGCGATCTCGCGTTGGGCGAAATCGCGCACCATGTCACGAATGAGCCGGTGGTTCTCGTCGAGGTACGGTTCCATTAGCCACGCGTTCGGACGATCGGGCGCGCCCCGCCGCAAAGCGTTGAATTTACCGTAATTCGCGCCCGCCCGAAAGGGAACCGCCCTCAGGCACCCTCGCGCAGGAGGCGGAGAAACGCGTCGCCGTATTTCTCCAGTTTGGCCGGTCCGACGCCCGGCACGGCGAGCATCTCCTCCTCGCTCCCCGGCGCGCGGCCGGCGAGCTCGCGCAGGGTGCGGTCCGAGAAGACGCAGTACGCCGGGACGCCGTCCTCGCGCGCCAGCCGTGAGCGCAGGGCGCGCAGCGCCTCGAAGAGCTCGGCGTCGACCGGACCGGTGGGCGCGGGCGCCGCCACGCGGTCACGCGGAGCCCGGCGCCGTTCGGGGCGCGCGCGGGACTCCGGGTCCACCGCGGCGAGCGGCTCGCCCTGGCGGCAGTTGTCGCAGGCGCCGCAGCTCTCCATCGCCTCCGGATCGCCGAAGTAGCGCAGGACGTAGCCGCGGCGGCAGTGCTCGTGATAGGCGTAGCCCTGCATCTGCCGGAGCTTGTCGAGGTCGCGCTTCTTCCGCGCCTCCAGGCCGCGCCAGTCGACCGGGAGGCGCTGGAGCGGCGTGCTCCGGTCGAGCACCTGGATTCCCTCCCCTTCCGTGGGGCGAGTCCACTCCAGGAAGCCCTGCGACTGGAGGTCGTCGAGCAGATCCTCCGCGCGCTCGCGCCCCCCGGCCGCGGCGGCGAGGGTGCGCCAGTCCAGCTCCGCGCCCTGGTAGATCCCCTCCCCGCCGCCCGCCTTCCAGAGCCGGCGCAGGAAGTGGAGCTCGGCCTCGCGCCCCGGGATCCCGAGCTCCCGCGTGATGCGCTTCGCCGAGGCGATCAGCCGCACGCGCGGAGCAGAGCTACTACCCGAGAGGCCGCGGACGAGGCCGTAGTCCTCCAAGATCCGCAGCGCCGACGAGACCTGCCGGTCGCCCTTGGCGGCCGAGACGGTGCGCGCCAGCTCCGCGGCGGAGAGCGGGACGACCGCGTCTGAGTCGGCTCGGGCGCGCAACTCGCGGAACACGGCCTCGATCACGCCGCGCGCGGGATACGTCTGCTCGGCGAAGAACTCGTGTGTGAAGCGGTCGGCATAGGCGTGCAGCAGGACGCAGTCCGCCGGCTGACCGTCCCGTCCGGCGCGGCCGCCCTCCTGGTAGTAGGCCTCCAGCGAGCCGGGCATGTTGTAGTGGACGACGAGCCGAACGTCGGGCTTGTCGATCCCCATCCCGAAGGCGTTCGTCGCCACCACCACCGTCGCCTCGCCGGACATGAAGGCGTCCTGCACGCGCTTCCGGTCCGCGTCGCCGAGGCCCGCGTGATAGCCGACGGCACGGATGCCCACGCCGGCCAGGAGCGCCGTGAGCGCATCGACGTTCTTGCGGGTGGAGGCGTAGACGATCGCCGACCCACCCTTGCCCCCGCGGCCGCGGAGCAGCTTCAGCAGCAGGCGGTCCTTCTCGGAGTCGTTCTTCGCCCGGAGCACGTGCCAGGTGAGGTTACGCCGGTCGAAGCCTGTGACGAGGACCTCGGGATGGTGGAGCTCGAGCTGCTTCTCGATGTCGCGCCGGACCTCGCGCGTGGCGGTCGCGGTGAGCGCCACCACCGGCGGGTTTCCGAGCGAGCGCCGCACCTCGCCGATGCGCAGGTAGCTCGGTCGGAAGTCGTGCCCCCACTGGCTGACGCAGTGCGCCTCGTCGACGGCGAGCAACGAGATGCTCAGCCGGGCCGCGCGCTCCTGGAATGCCGGACTGTCGAAGCGCTCGGGCGCCACGTACACCAGCTTCACCTCGCCTCGCTCCACCGCTTGCAACCGCGAGGCCATCTCCGAACCGCTCAGCGACGAGTTGATGAACGTCGCGGGCAGGCCGGCCTGCTCCAGCGCGTCGACCTGGTCCTTCATCAGGGAGATGAGCGGGGAGACCACCAGGGTGACGCCGGGAAGGAGCATGGCGGGGACCTGGTAGCAGAGCGATTTGCCGCCGCCGGTGGGCATGACGACGAGGGTGTCCCTGCCGCTCAGGACATTCTCGATCGCGGTCGCCTGACCGGATCGGAAGTCCTCGTATCTCCAGTATCTGCGGAGGATCTCTCGCGCTTCGTCTAGTGGCAACGTACTCAACGATTCAGGACCGATTCCGCGACGGCGGGCACCGTTACCGTGCCCCCGTTGTACGCTCGAGGGCGGGCATGGATCCCGCCGGAGCGGGCCGCCGACGCCCGGCATGCGTCCGCGAGTCGCAAGGTGACGTCGGCACGCCGGACGGTCAACGACGGCCGGCCATCGGTTCTGGCGCTCCGCTCACGGCGGCCGGCAACGGGCCGGTGAGCATCGGCCGACGACAGGGTGGCCGATGGCGGCGGAGCCCGGACGCGCGTAGCTTGCGAGCCTCGACAGCACGCCGGCAGATCGATGCCCGGCCCCCTCTGTTCCCGGTGGACGATGGCGGACCGCGCGGTGCCCATCCTCTCGGCGGACGACGTCCGCAAGGCGTATGGCTCCTCCGTCGCCCTCGAGTCGGCGACCCTGGCGGTCGGGCGCGGGGAGTGCGTCGCGCTCGTCGGCGAGAGCGGCTCCGGGAAGACGACGCTGCTGCGCTGCTTCAACCGCATGGTGCAGCCCGACTCGGGCGTGGTCCGCGTCGACGGCGTGGACGTGCGGGAGCGCGACCCTGTGGCGCTGCGGCGGGGCATGGGCTACGTGCAGCAGGAGGGCGGGCTGCTCCCGCACTGGACCGTCCTGCGGAACGCGTCGCTCGTGCCGTGGCTGCGGGGCGAGGCCGCGGAGGAGCGCGGCCGCGAGGCGCTGGAGCGCGTGGGGCTTCCGGCGAGCGTCTTCGGCGGGCGCTGGCCGCGCGAGCTGTCGGGCGGTCAGCGCCAGCGTGTGGCCATCGCGCGCGCGCTCGCCGCCGACCCCGCCATCATCCTGCTCGACGAGCCGTTCGGCGCGCTCGACGCCATCACGCGATCCGACGTACAGAAGATGTTCCTGGAGGTCCGCCGCGAGCTGGGGCTGACGGCGCTGCTGGTGACGCACGACCTGCACGAAGCGTTTCAGCTCGCCGAGCGGGTCGCCGTGATGCACCAGGGGCGCATCGAGCAGATCGGGACGCCCGACTTGCTGGTGCGCGCGCCCGCGACGGCATACGTCGCCCGACTTCTGCAACTCGCGCGGGTGGCATGAGTCGCGGATGGGCTGGTGCCCTGTTGGCGGCGGCCGTCGCCCTCCTCGTGCCCGGAGCGGCAGGCGCGCCCCAGCAGCGCTCCGAGCGTCCCGTGGTGGTCGCGTCGAAGCCCTTCGCCGAGTCGTACCTGCTCGCGGAGATCTTCGCGCAACAGCTGGAGGCCCACGGCATCACCGTCGAGCGGCGGCCGGGGCTGGGCGCGACGGAGATCGCCTTCGGCGCGCTGCGCACCGGCGCGGTCGACGTCTACCCGGAGTACACCGGCACCGGCCTCGTCGCCGTGCTCCACGAGCTCCCTATGGCCGACCGGCGGGCGGTGTTTCTCCGCGTGGCCACGGAGTTCCCGCGCCGCTACGGAGTCCACTGGCTCCCCCCGCTCGGCTTCGAGAACACCTTCGCGATCGCCGTCCGACCGGAGACGGCGGCGCGGCTGGGGCTGCGGACCCTGAGCGATCTCGCCCGCCACGCGCCCGAGCTCACCGCAGGCTTCAGCCCGGACTTCATCGGCCGCGCCGACGGGCTGCCAGGTCTGGAGCGGGCGTACGGCGGCATGCACTTCGCCGCCGTACGCCCGCTGCTGCAAGCCGTGAAGTACCAGGCGCTCGCCTCCGGCGCGGTCGACCTGATCGACGGCTACTCGACCGACGGCGAGATCGAGCGCCATCATCTCGTCGTCCTCGAGGACGACCGCAACTTCTTCCCCGCCTACGAGGCCGCGCCGCTGATCAGCGGGCGCCTGTGGCGCGACTCGCCCGCGGCGGTCGCGGCGCTCTCCGAGCTCGGTGGCCGGCTGGACGCACGGCGGATGCGGCTGCTGAACCGCCGCGTCGAGGTGGACGGCGAGCCGGTCGCCAGGGTGGCCGCCGACGCGCTCGCCCAGATCGGCCTGCACGGCACGTCCGGCCCGGCGCGGCGGGTCACGAGCAACACCCACACCTCCCTCACGAGCTATCTCGTCGCCCGGCGCGGCAGGATCGCGGAGCTGACGCTGCAGCATCTCCTGCTCGTCGCGGCGTCGCTGGCGCTGGCGATCGCGGTCGCAGTTCCTCTGGCGCTCCTTCTCGCGCGCGTGCGCCGCGGCGCGGAATCCGGTATCCGCGGGGTGGGTCTGCTGCAGACCATTCCGAGCATCGCCCTGCTCGCCTTCATGATCCCGTTGCTCGGGATCGGGGTCGTCCCCGCGGTCGTCGCGCTCTTCCTGTACTCGCTCTATCCCATCCTTCGCAACACGTACGTCGGCGTGCGCGACGCCAGCCCCGCCGCGGTCGGCTCCGCCCGTGCGCTCGGGATGACGGCCGGGCAGATCCTGCGCTACGTGCGGCTGCCGCTCGCCGCACCGGTAATCATGGCGGGAATCCGGACCGCCGCGGTGATCGACGTGGGCACGGCCACACTCGCCGCGTTCATCGGGGCGGGCGGCCTCGGAGACCCCATCGTCGCGGGTCTCGCGCTCTCCGATACGCAGATGATCCTCTCCGGCGCCATCCCCGCGGCGCTGCTGGCCCTGGTGATCGACGCCGTGCTCGGCGCGTGCGAGCGCATCGTCACCCCGCGCGGAGTGGCGTAGGCCGCGCACGCTACGGTCGCGACCATGCTGGACGCGCCGGCCGCGCTCTCTCCCTCTCGACGCCGTATCTCCGGAGCGCGCCGCGTCGCGCTCCGTCACCGGGTGCGATGGACGTCGGCGGAGTAGATGTGCCAGCGGCGCTGCTCCGGCGTCGAGCCGTCGACGACGGTGCGCCGGAGCGAGTATTTCCCCTCGAAGCGCTGCGGCTCTCCACCCCTGGTGACCGCCCGGACGACGACCGGGACGTCGACGTAGCGCGACCCGGCAGCGGGGTCGATCCGGCCCGGCGTGCCGATGTCCACCGCTACGTTCGCCGTTCCGGCGAACCCGGCCCTGAACTCCGAGAAAGTCTGCCCGCTGGCCCGGCCACCGTCCCCCCACAGGTCGTAAGCGTCCCGGTAGTCCTTCGCATCGATCGCCGCGTAGTAGCGGCGGACGACGTCGGCGGCCGCCGCGGCCGTCGTCGCGGAGTCCGGAGACGGGGCCGCCGGGTCGCGCGACCGGGCTCCGGCCCGGTACGAGCTGATCCGCCAACCGTCGTCGTTCACCACCTGGAGCATGACCGATTGCCGGGCGGTCGCGCCCTCGCGCGCGAGCTCGGCGCTCGTGACGTAGACCACCTGACCCTCGACGCGGCACGCCCCCCCGGCCGCCGCCTGCACAGACCCTACTTCGATGCGCTCGGGCCAGGGGCTGGACACGGTCCTGCCAGGGGCGTGCGTCGGGTCCGCGGTCCAGGCGTCCAGCAGGGAGGGCGTGACGAGGGGCGCGTACGCCGAGCGTATCGCCCGCGTGACCAGGCTGTCGGGCGCCAGCAACGAGACGCGCTTCAGGCTCTCGCCCAGACGCTCCGCCACCTGTCGCGCGGCGGTCGTGTCGCACGTCGCCGCCGCGGTCGAAGGTGCTTCTACGGCGGACACCGTCTCCGGCGCGGCCGCGGGACCGGACGCCGACTGCGCGGGCGGCTCCGGGGCGTGCTGACCGCACGCCGTGAAGAGCGCCCCCACGGCGAGCACGAACATCAAGTGGTGATTCTGGTCTCGCATCGGTCCGGGTCGTGCTGTTTGGCTCTCGGCCGCCCGGCGCGCGGGGTCAGCCGACCTCACGCATCGGCGCGCGCTCGTCGGACGTCGGGTGGCACGAGTAGCAAGGGCTTGAGAGCCGCGCGCGCCACCGCGGAGGAGACGCTCCCCAGCCGGTCCGACTCTCCGGTGTGGCCATGCGTGCCCATGACCAGGAGGTCCGTGCCGGGGTCGCCCGCGCGCCGGAGGATCTCCGCCGCCGGCTCCGGAGCCTCCGCGAGCACCTCTCGAACGCGCACCCTCGCAGCGCCTCCGGCCATCTCGCGGGCACGATCCACGTCGCTACGGAGTCGGGCCTCGGCACCGGGCCCGGCCTCGCCCGTCAGGACGTGGAGCACGACGAGTTCCGCTTCGCCGCCGGGCGGGCGCAGCGCGGACGCCCACGACAGGCCCACCGCGACCGCCCCGCGGGCAGCCTCGGACGTGTCGGTCGGAACGATCACGCGATCGAGCGGCAGGTGCAGGTCCCCGGCCGCGATCAGACACGGGCAGGGCGCCGTCTGAATGACATCGACGGCGGTGCTCCCCAGCCGCCCGCCGCCCTCTCGGTCGGGTCGATGCGGCCCGAAGACGATCACGTCCGCACCGAGGCCCATCGCCTGCTCCACGATCGCGGCGGCCGGGGAGCCGACGACCACGCGCGCAGTGGCCACCGGCGCGATGCCCGCCACGCTCCGGGCCTGTTCCCGTAGCGTGGCGCTACCGCCGGTCGGTTCGGCGTCGGCCGCCACGTGCAGCAGGTGGAGTCGAGCATCCGCGAGGTGCGCGAGCCTCGCCGCCGTGCGCACGGCGAGCAGCGAGCGCTCCCCCAGGTCCGACGCGACGAGAATGCACTGCAGAGTGAGGAGCCACATGGTTCCGCGGCGAGAAGGTGATCCGCCGTCCGAGCGCGTTGGGAGAGTGCAACATCCGAACCGGCGCGAGCGCTCGCGCCGGGCTCCATCGGTTCACGGCGATGGAGACACTCCGGGCGGCCCGGCCGAGCCCCCCCCGAACGCCCAACCCCCCCGGAGGGGCTCCCCGGGGGCGTTCCGAAACGGCTTCCGGCGTGCCTCAGGCGAGATTGTCGTACAGGATCGCCTTCTTCACCTCGCCGATGGCCTTGGTGATCTTGATCTCGCGCGGGCAGGCCTCGGTGCAGTTGAAGATCGTCCGGCAGCGCCAGACGCCTTCTCGGTTGTTGAGCCGTGCCAGGCGTGGCTCGGCGCCGTGGTCGCGCGAGTCGAAGATGAAGCGGTGCGCGTTGACGATCGCCGCCGGGCCCACGAACTCGTCGTTCGCCCAGAAGGACGGGCACGCGGTGGTGCACGCCGCGCAGAGGATGCACTTGGTGGTATCGTCGAAGCGCTCCCTCTGCTCGATCGACTGGCGGCGCTCCCGCTCCGGCGGGCGCTCGTCGTTGATGAAGTACGGCATCACGGAGCGGTACTGCGCGAAGAAGGGCTCCATGTCCACCACGAGGTCCTTCAGTACGCGGAAGCCCATCAGCGGCTCGACCGTCACATCGCCGCCCGCGTCGCGCATGAGCGTCTTGCACGCCAGGCGGTTCGCGCCATTGATGCGCATCGCGTCGGAGCCGCAGACGCCGTGCGCGCAGGAGCGCCGGTAGGTGAGCGTGCCGTCTTGGTACCACTTGATCTGGTTCAACACGTCGAGGACGCGGTCGGTGGGATCCACCTGCACCGAGTACTCCCTGTACTGCGGCTCGGGATCGGCCTCCGGGTTGAATCGCAGGATCTTGATCTTCGCGGTCGAGGACATCAGTAGACCCTCTCCTTCGGCTGGAACTTCGTGATCACCACCGGCTTGTAGTCGATGTCGATGGTGCCGTCGTCCTCACGGTGCGCCAGGGTGTGCTTGAGCCACTCGGCGTCGTTTCGCTTGTCGTAGTCCTCGCGCATGTGGGCGCCGCGGCTCTCGGTGCGGTTCAGCGCGCTCACCGCCGTCACCTCGGCGAGGTCGAGGAGGTTGCCCAGCTCCCACGCCTCCATCAGGTCGGTGTTGAACCACTTCCCCTTGTCCACCACCGTGACGTTGCGGTAGCGCCGCTTCAGCTCGGCGATCTTGTCGACCGCCTCCTGCATGCCCTTGCCCGTGCGGAAGATGCCGACGTCGTCCATCATCACGTCCTGCATCTCCTCGCGGAGCTTCGCGGCCGGCTCGCCGTCGTGATTGGCCAGGAGGCCCTCCAGGCGCTCCGCGGCGGCCGCGGTGGGGTTCTCGGGCAGCGGCCCGTGCTCGGCCTCCAGGCAGTAGCGGACCATGTCGAGGCCCGAGCGGCGGCCGAAGACGACGAGGTCGAGCAGAGAGTTCGTCCCCAGGCGGTTGCCGCCGTGGACGGAGACGCACGCCGTCTCGCCGGCGGCGTAGAAGCCGGGGATGAGCGTCCCGTCGCCGTCGACGACGACTCGCCCGTGGACGTCGGTCGGGATCCCACCCATCGCGTAATGGGCGGTCGGCTGGATGGGCATCGGCTCCTTCACCGGGTCCACACCCAGGTAGGTGCGGCAGAAGTCCGCGATGTCGGGGAGCTTCTTCTCGATGACCTCAGCGCCCAGATGCGTGGCGTCCAGGTAGACGTACTTCTTCCCGTTGATCCCCCGCCCCTCCCGGATCTCCTCGGTGATGGCGCGGGCCACCACGTCGCGCGAGGCGAGGTCCTTCATCGTCGGTGCGTAGCGCTCCATGAAGCGCTCGCCGAGATCGTTCCGCAGGACGCCGCCCTCACCGCGCACGCCTTCGGTGATGAGGATGCCGAGCCGGTAGATGCCCGTGGGATGGAACTGATAGAACTCCATGTCCTCCAGCGGCACGCCGCGCCGGAATGCGACCGCCGGCCCGTCACCCGTGTTGGCGAAGGCGTTCGAGGTGATGCTCCAGATCCGGCCGAAGCCGCCGGTGGCGAAGTTCACCGCCTTGGCGTGGAAGACGTGCAGGTCGCCGGTGGCGAGCTCGTACGCGACGACGCCGACGCACTGGCCCTCGTTGAGCAGGAGGTCGACGACCTGGAACTCGTCGAAGAACTCGACGCCCTCCTTCACGCAATTCTGATAGAGCGTCTGCAGGATCATGTGGCCCGTGCGGTCGGCCGCGTAGCAGGAGCGCC
>DASSTO010000195.1:0-5933 GCA_035707865.1 Longimicrobiaceae bacterium
TCAGCGCTTCTGCACCTCGACGCGCCACACCTCGGGGCCGTTCTCCAGGTATTCGAAGGTGAAGGAGTCGGATCCGTGCATGGCGTCGAGCGTGTAGTACATGCACTTCGGGTCGTGGTCGACCGTGAGCGACAGCGTGCCGCCCGCCGGGAGCGAATCGTACGCTCCCATGATCGTCTCCAGCCGGTACTTGGGCTCGACCGGGCGGACGTCCAGCTCGGTCTGCGTGCTCGTGCTCATCGATCTCCTCCCACCGCGACGGGTGCGTGTTCCAGTGTGACCAGCGACGAATCGGACTGTTTGCTCCCGCACCCCCACCCGCCCGCCCGGCCCAGCCAGGCGCGCCAGACGTAGTGGTACTGCGGGTTGCTCGGGGTCAGGACGACGGGGCCGCGGTACCGGGCCAGGGCCAGGCGCGCCATCAGCGCTCCCACGCCGTGACCCGTCTGCCGCGCCGACTCCGGGCCGCCCCCGTGGAGACGAACGTACCGCAGCCGCGGGCCGGCGGCCGCGGGCACGCCGGCCATCCCGTCGGGATCGTCGGTCTCGGGCCGGACCTCCCAGGCCAGGCCGACGCCCTCCCCGCCGGGGAGCGACGCGAGCTCCTCCAGCAGCGTCCCCACCCGCGCGGGGTCGCTCCCGTGGGCGAGCAAGAGCGCCGCGCCCGCCTCGGAGCAGAGCCGCAAGGCCTCGGGCAGCCGGTCTCCCGCGAGCGCGGCGACGGGCACCACGATGGGGACCGACAGCTCCGCGGCGACGCGGGCGACGGCGGTGAGGCCGTGCCGGCCCGGTGCCGCCGCGTACAGCGCGCACACCGCGACCCCGGCCGCCCGCGTCGCGCGGCTGACCTGCTCGCCCAGGGGCGGGTACGGCTCGGAGCCGACGCCGTGGGCGTGACCCTCCACCAGCTCCAGGGCGGCGAGACCCCGGCGGGCGCAGGCGGCCAACAGCTCCGCCAGCGCCGCCTCGGGGGCCGCCGCCGAACTCAGCGACAGTTGCATGCGTCCTACTTCTTCGAGATCTCGACGCGCCACACCTGGGGGCCCTTCTCCAGGTACTCCCAGCCGAAGTGCCCGGTGCGCTCGGCCTCGAACTGGTAGCGCAGCGGGAACGGGTCGTGGTCGTTCACCAGGACGAACGACTGGCCGGGCTCCAGCGCGTCGAAGGTCCGGAAGATGGTCGGGTGCTTCTCCCGCGGCGGGATGACGCGCACGTCGAGCTGGATCGGCTCCTGGGTCGTATCGGACATCGGTCTCTCCTCGTAGGGAAATGGATGGGCGCCGCCCCTCGGCGCCCACAAATCGCCGGCTCAGCTCACCTTCCGCCGGCGGATGAAGACGCGCACCAGCGCGTCGTTCTGCTCACGAACCTCGTAGACGAAACCCAGCTCCTCCAGCTTCGGCAGGAGGAACTGCGGCACCCGCTCGTTGATCTGCAGCAGCGTCTTGCCCGCCGGAAGCTCCTCGAGCGCGGCCAGCGTGCGGACCATCGGCTCCGGCGGCTCCATGCCGCGCACGTCGAGGACGATCACGTCTTCGTCCGGATCCGGGGCCCGGGGTTCAGGGGTCACGGGGGAGCGCTCCCCGGATGCTGAATCCCGACTCCCGGCCCCTGCCGGAAAGAACCACACCTCCCAGTCGTCCTCGGCGTGCTTCTCGGTCCAGTGGTCGAGGCCCTGTTTCTTCAGGACCGCGTAGAGCGGGGCGGGCTCGAAGATGGCGCGCAGGCGGAGCGCGCCGCCCGGGCTCACCTGGCGGCGCGCCGCCATGATCTGGCTGAACGGCTCCTCGCCCCGGCGCAGCGCCTCGCGCACGTCCAGCTCCACCACCTGGTCGGAGGGAATGCGGGCGAGCTCGGGCGGGAGCCCTGGATCCACGGTCGACATCACCGACTCCTCTTCGGGTTGAACGTTCTCCGACTGCCGCGCCCCATCCTCCTCCGGCTCCTCGCCGACGGCGGCGTTGAGGCGCGCGACCAGCAGGTCCGCGTCGACGCCCGCGACGCGCGCGGCCTGCTCGACGGTCGCGAGGCGCCCCATCGTCTTGCGCATGATGGGGTTGCGCAGGCCGCGGAAGTGGTCCGAGACGGAGATGAAGGTGTCGATCAGCCCCTCGTCCCGCTTCAGCACCTCCGCGACCCGGTCGGTGCGGCGAATCACCACGCGCCCTCCTGCACCATCCCCGGGTGCCAGCGCGGCTCCCAGACGAGGTTGGGGAGGACGTTCTCCACGCCGGGAACGGCCGAGAGGGCGTTCAGGATGCCGTTGGTGATCGCCTCCTCCATCGGACAGCCCGGCGTGGTGAGGCTGAAGGTGACGCGCACGGCATTCTCGATCAGCTCCACCTCGTAGACGAGCCCGAGAGTGACGATGTCGAGCCCGATCTCCGGGTCGATCACCGTGGAGAGCGCCTCCCAGACCAGGTCGCCGTCGATCTCCACCTCCTCGGCGGCGGAGGTGGCGGGCGTGGCGGCCGGCGTCTCGACCCCGTCGAGGCGGGCGGCGGCCCGGAGAAAATCGTCCGAGTTGGAAGTCATTCGGGCCTCCTTCGAGAGATCGTGAACATCTGCGCGGCGACGATCACCGCGCCGACGGCGAAGAGAGCGGCGGCGGGGCGCGCGGCCAGCGTGGCGCCGGCGAGCGTCGCGGCGGCGAGCCCGAGGACGCCTGCCGCGAGCAGGACGAGGGCCGCATTCCCGGGCCGGGCCGCATAGAGGTCGACGACGCGGGGGACCGGCCGCTTGCCCACCAGCGGGCCGAACTGGTGGTACCAGATCAGGAAGGGCAGGATCTTGTAGTAGAGCCCCGCCACGAAGAGCGAGAGCGCACCCACCATCGTCAGCACGTAGGCCGTGGCGATGCGCGGGGCGGCGAGCCCGTGCGCCAGGAAGAAGGGCGCGAGCACGAGCGCGACGACGAGGAGGGCGATCGCGACGCCGGCGAGCCGCAGCCCCGGGTCGAGCGCCGGCTTCTTCCTGTGCTCGAAGAAGAGGGCCGCCTGCGCGACGAAGCAGAGCGCGCCCGCCCCCAGCACCGCCGCCGCCGTCCAGGCGAGAGCCGGGCTGTAGGCGTGCTCGAGAGCGAGCAGGAGCACCACGCCCACCGCGAGGAGCGCGAGCGAGACCTTCGACGGCCGGTCCGACGCGCCGTGCGAGAGCAGGAACATCGGCAGGAGCCGGTGCGCGACGCCCACGATCACCATCATCACCCAGCCCGCCAGCGCCACGTGCAGGTGCACGGCGAGCGTGAGGAAGCGGTGCCCGCCCAGGTAGTTCCAGCGCAGGTTGCCGGCGAGCGTGACGCCGAGCGCGACGGTGGTCACGAGGAAGAGCGCCGCCGCGGCGAGCGCCCACCAGGTGAGGTTGCGCTCCGGCGCGCGCCGGAGCGTCGCGACGAGGTTGCCGGCGAAGAGCAGCAGCGCGGTGCCGAAGAGAGCGGCGCCCGCGAGGAGGACCGGGTGCAGACCGACGAGCATGCCGCCCACGAAGAGGAGCACGCCGGGCACGTAGAGCCCGTAGGTGAGGTGGGCGAGCCGCTCCGAGCGCACCGGCACCTGCAGCGCCACCGGCAGGAACTGGTAGAGGGCGCCCTGGATGGTCGTGGTGATCCAGCCCAGTGTGAAGAGGTGGGTGATCGCCACGACGCGGGGTAGCGGGAAGGCGCCCTGCGCGATCTGTGGCGCCGCCCAGACGAGACCCAGCGCGCCGAGCAGCCAGAAGCCGAGCGCCGCGGCGAAGTGTTCGCCCGGGAGCCGTAGCGGCGGCGCGCTCTTCGAGACCAGCCCGCCCCCGGCCGGGAACGGGGCAGCGGGCGGAGCCGCGGGGCGTGGCGCGGCCGCCGGCGACCCCGCCGGGGACGCGGCGACGGTACGGCGCGGCGGCCGAGGAACGGAGTGCGGCTCGGCGCTCACTGGTGCACCGGAACCGCAGGAGTCGGGATCCGGGATTCGACGGTAAGGGCGTCGGCCTCCTGAACCCCGGACCCCGACTCCTGACTCCTGAATCCCAGACCCGCGAGCACGCCGTCGGCCGCGGCGTGGAAGGCCGCGGCCACAGCGCCCCCCGCCTGCTCGAGCACCGGCGGCGCGCCGTGGTCCTCGCCCTCCACCACCGGCTCCTCGAAGGGGACCTCCGCGAGGAGCGGGACACCCGCGCGCTCGGCGAGCGCGCTGCCGCCGCCCCGGCCGAACGGGTGCGAGCGGCGCCCGCAGGTGCAGAGCGCATAGCTCATGTTCTCCACCACTCCGAGCACCGGCACGTCCAGCTTCCGGAACATGCCGACGGCCTTCTCCGCCTCCTGCACGGCCAGGCGCTGTGGCGTCGTCACCACCACGCCGCCGTCGACCACGACCGCCTGCGCGAGGGAGAGCGGGATGTCACCCGTACCGGGCGGCAGGTCCACCACCAGAACGTCCAGGTCGGGCCAGACGACACCGTGCGAGAACTGCTTCACCGCCTTGCTCACCATGGGGCCGCGCCAGACCGCGGGCGACTGTGGGCCCAGGAAGAAGCCGAACGAGACCACCGCGAGGCCGTGCGCCTCCAGCGGCTGGATCTTCCTGTCCGCGCTCATGCGGACCCGCTGTGCACCGTCTTCCAGCCCCAGGATCATCGGAACGGAGGGCCCGTAGATGTCCGCGTCCATCAGACCCACACGCAGGCCGCGCAGCCGGAGCGCCAGCGCCAGGTTGACGGCGACCGTGCTCTTCCCCACCCCGCCCTTGCCCGACCCCACGGCGACGATGCGCCGCACGCCGGGCAGTCGGCCGCGATCCGCCCACGGGTCCACCGCCCCCTTGCTGGTGCGCTCCGGTGGGAGGATCTGCACCTCCGAGCGCACGGCGCCGAGTGCGGACAGCGTCTCCCGGATCGCCGCGCGGAGCTGGTCCGGCACCTCCGGGCGCGCGCTCGCCAGGACGAGCGAGACGTGTACCCGCCCGTCGCGCACCGTCACGGAGCGCACCATGCCGAACGAGACGATGTCCCGCTTCAGCCCGGGGTAGCGCACCCCCGCGAGCGCCTCGCGCACCGCGGCCTCGGTGATCTGAGCGTGATCGTTCATGGTGCGGAAGATCACGCTGCGCCCCGGCAGGCGCTGTGACGCGGATCACGCGGTGGACGGCCGCGCGGGTGAGGCGGCGATCGGGCGCGATTCGCACTGTCCCCTCCCCGCCCCACCCTCCGTCCCCGGTGCAGGACGCCTCCCCAAACGGATGGTGTGCAGCACCTTCGCAAACCCCGCGGATCCCGCGGCCCTCGCACGCATCGCGGCCGTGGCACCCCCGTTGCCACGGGGAGAGTCACCACGAGCGATTTCTCTTTTCCGGAGGGACCCTGATGCGAAAGGCGTGGACGCTTCCTCTCCCCGCACTGCTCGCCATCGTCATGGCCGCATCGGCCAGCCCCGCGCAGGCGCAGAAGAGACACCAGGAGCACAAGCGCTCCGACGAGGTGCACCGGCACGACGACCGCCGGCCGCAGCTGCGCCGCCGCGACGATCACGACCGGGATCACGACAGGGATCGCGATCGCGCGCGACAGCGTGACCGGCGCAACGACAGCCGCTGGGACACCTGGTCGGGCCGTCGGAACGTGCCCCCGGGCTGGTGCCAGGGGCGGGGGAACCCGCACAACACGGTGGAGAACTGCGGCTACGGCCCCGGTCGCTACGATCCGGGCGCGCGTTCGGGACGCTATGGCTCGGGGACCTACGACCCGTACGGCGTCTACGGCCGGAACCAGGCGGAGCGCGACCGGCGGCTGGACCAGCAGTGCCGCGCTCGCGAGGCCGAGCGCCCCGGAGATCCGATCTGGCAGCTGCAGGTGGCGAAGCAGTGCCGGCTGGAGCAACAGCAGCGGGAGCGCCAGCGCCGGTGACGGCGAGCGCATACGAACGAACAGGGGGCCGAGTGCACGCACTCGGCCCCCTCTCGCAT
>DASSTO010000196.1:0-7192 GCA_035707865.1 Longimicrobiaceae bacterium
CCGCCGAAGAAGCCCGAGAGCGTGGCGAGCAGCCGCTCGCGCGAGAGAGAGGACGCCACCTGCCCCGCGAGGGTGGTGAACTCGAGCGAGATGCGCGGACTGACCGCCGCGCTCACCGCCTCGACGGTGGGGATCAGACTCGCCGCGGCGCCGTCCGTCCGCAGCTCTACGTTGATGCTCGGCCGATCCCACCCGGCCTGGCTCATCGGCAGGTAGAGCAGCTCGCGCGGGTCCTCGCGCAGCGAAGTGTACTTCGTGTCGGCGACGATGCCCACGACCTCCACGAACTGGTGCGTCTCGGCCGCGCCGGGCTGCACCAGGCCGATCCTCGCGCCCAGCGGGTTGCGACTGCCGAAGAACTTCTTCGCCAGCGCCTCGTTGATGACCGCGACCGGAACGGATCCGGAGCGATCACCCGACGTGAACTCCCGCCCCGCGAGCAGCGGTGTGCGCAGGGTAGCGAAGAAATCGGGTGCGACGGCGTTGAAGAATACGAGCGCGTCGCGCTGGTCCCGCGGCTCGAAGCCGCCGACGGAGATCGCGCCGTTCCAGCCGGCACCGCTGATGGGAGTGATCTCGGAGGCACTCGCCGCGCGCACGCCGGGAGCGGCGCGGAGGCGCTCCAGGATCTCGCGCTTGACGGCTCCGAGCTGCTCGTCCGGGTAGTCGGCGTTGCGCAGGTCCAGGTCGGCGAGCAGTACCCCCTGGCTGCGGAAGCCGGGATCGAGCGTCGCGAGCTTTCGGAAACTCCCCAGCAGCAGGCCCGCGCTCATCACCAGGACCAGGGAGAGGGTGATCTGGACCACGACCAGCGCCTTCCCCGCGGTGAAGCGCGAGTGGCCCTCCGCGATGGTGCGGTCGGCGGCCTTCATCGCGGCCTGCGCGTCCACGCGCGTCGCGCGCCACGCCGGGGCGAGGCCGAAGACCACGCCGGTCACGATCGCCACCGCGGCCGTGAAGGCCAGGACGCGCCCATCGAGCGTCAGGTCCAGCCAGACCCGGTCCTCGCCCGCCGAGATGAAACCCACCAGGATCCCCGTCGCCCAGATCGCGAAAACGACCCCGACGGCGGCGCCGGCCAGCGAGAGGAGAAGCCCCTCCGTCAGCAGTTGCCTGAGGAGTCGCCCCCGGCCCGCTCCGACGGCGAGGCGGATGGCGACCTCTCGCCGGCGGGAGGTCGCGCGCGCCAGCAGCAGGTTGGCGACGTTGGCGCAGGCGATGAGCAGCACCAGCCCCACCACGATCATCAGCGCGGAGAGCGCCCGGCCGTAGCGGTCGCGGAGATCCGAGTATCCGTTCGCCGCGGGTCGTGCCGAGAGCGTGTTCTCGAGGTATCCCTGCTGCATCTTCGCGTTCCAGTCTGGAGGAACGGTCGCGGCGAAGATAGCGGGGGCGAGCGCCGAGAGACGCGCTCGCGCCCCCTCGACCGTCACCCCCTCCTTCAGTCGGCCCATGACGCGCAGGAACCAGTAGCCGTGGCTGTCCAGGCCGCCGGTGGGCGGCTCGAGGATCGCCTTCGCGCAGAGGGGAGCGAAGACCTGCGTCGAGCGCCCCACGTCGACACCGGTGAAGCCCTCGGGCGCGACGCCGACGATCTCGAAGGGGTGATCGTCCAGGGAGATCGTTCGGCCCACGACCCCCACGTCGCCGCCGTATTCGGACTGCCAGAAGCCGTATCCCAGCACCGCGACGGCCGGGCAGCCCTGATGGTCGTCGCTCCGACTGGTCAGGCGCCCCGCGGCGGGCCTGAGCCCGAGCGTCGGGAAGAACCCGCCGCTCACCCAGTCGCCCTCCAGCGGTCGCGAGACTCCACCCATCGCGAGGTCGAAACGCTGGTCGACGTAGGCGAAGGAGCCGGAGAATACGTCCTGCCGGTCGCGGATCTCCTCCCAGATCGGGTTGGTGAACTCGGTACTGGATTCGCCGATGGTCACCTGGACCAGCCGCTCCGGGTGAACGACGGGGAGCGACCGCAGCATGACGACGTCGATGAGGCTGAAGATCGCGGTGTTGGCCCCGATCCCCAGGGCGAGCGAGAGGATCGCCACCAGCGCGAAGCCGGGGCTGCGGAGGAGTTGTCGCACCGCGTATCGGAGGTCCTGCAGCAGGGTGTCCATCGGCGTTCTACTCCGCTCGGAGGGCGACCATGGGATCCACGCGGGTGGTGCGGCGGGCGTGGAGGAGGCTGGTCATGGGGTCACTCGGTTCACGGGACGACCGGTGGACTCACGTGCGGGACGCGGCAGGCAACGGGCTGGCGCTCGCCCGCTTGTCGCCGACGAGACGAGTCATTATGGTCCATATGACCCTTACCGGAGGTGTTCATGGCGAAGCGTCTATCCATTGCCGAGGCGAAGGCCACTCTCTCCGAGCGCATCCGCGAGGTGGCGAGTGGGGAGCCGGTGGTGATCACGCGCCACGGCAAACCGGTTGCCGCGCTGGTGCGCGCCGAGGATGCAGAGCAGCTGAAGCGGCTCCGGGCGGCGGGCCCGGAGGGCGGGCTCGCGAGCGTCGCGGGCGGGTGGGAGGGATCGGACGAGCTGGCGGACCTTCTCGACCACTCGCCCCGCAGCGCACCGCGCGGGATTCCCGCGCCGGAGTAGGTCCGGTCGATGGCCTTTCTCTTCGACACCGACGCCATTTCCGAAGTCCTCCGAAAGCACCCACTGGACGCGTATGTGGAGTGGCTCCGCGGCGTCCCGCGAGAGGAACAGTTCACGAGCGCCGTCGTGATCGGCGAGCTCTACAAGGGTGCATACCGCTCCGCGGCGCGCGAGCGCCATCTCGCGAACATCCGCGAGCGCGTGCTTCCGGCGGTAACGGTGCTGCCGTACGACGTTGCCGTCGCGCGCGTCTTCGGAGAGGCTCGCGCGCACCTGGAAACGGCCGGGACCGTCCTGGCGGACGCCGATCTGCAGATCGCGGCGACGGCGATTCACCATGACCTCCGCCTGGTTACGGGCAACGTCCGGCACTTCGGGCGGATTCCCCGCCTGCAGATCGAATCCGCACTCGCTGAAGCTCGCCGCTCCCATTCACCACCGGGGGATGACGGCTAGGATTCCGCTCAGCGCCGCGCGCATCGTCTACTCCGCTCGGAGGGCGACCATGGGATCCACGCGCGTAGCGCGGCGGGCGGGGGCCAGACTGGCCACGAGCGCCACCATGGCGAGGATGGTGAGTACGGCGAGGAACGCGAGCGGGTCGGTCGGGCTGACGCCGAAGAGCAGGCTCGTGAGCAGGCGCGTGGCCCCCAGTCCTGCCGCCGCCCCCAGCACCGCACCCAGCGCCATCAGGGCGAGCGCGTGGCGGAGCACCAGCCGCACGGTGTCATTGGCACTCGCCCCCAGCGCCGTGCGGATGCCCAGCTCGCGCGTGCGCTGGCTCACCGAGTAGGCCATCACCCCGTAGAGGCCCACCGCGGCCAGAAGCAGCCCCACCAGCCCGAAGGCGCCCGCCACCGCCACCCCCAGCTTCTGAGGTAGCAGCGCCGCCGCCACCGCTTCGGTCATGGGATACGGCCTCACGGGGATGGACGGATTCATCTCCCGCACCAGCCGCTTCAGGGTGGCGCCGAATGCCGCGGCGCTCCCAGCCGTGCGCACCTGAATGTTCACCCCGGGCGCGTACGCCTGCGTCAGCGGGCGCCACCCCATGGGCGTGGGCGGCTCCCGCAGATCGCGCCACTTGGAATCGGCGACCACCCCGACCACCTGCACCGTGACGTCGCCCAGGTCCAGGGTGCGGCCGAGCGGGTTCTCCCCCCGGAAGTAGCGCCGGACGAAGGCATCGTTCACCACCACCACCTGGGGGGCGCCGCGGCGGTCCTGTGGTCCGAAGACCCGACCGCGCAGCACGGGGATGCGCAGGGTCCGGAAGTAGTCCTCACTCACGGCGTTGAAGCGCACGCTCTCCGGCTCGTCCTTCCCCGGGAAGCGCACCCCGAGGCTCATCTCGTAGCCAATGAGCGGGAGGAGCTGCGCCACGCTCGCCGACTGCACCCCCGGCGTGGCGCGCAGCCGCTCCAGGAGCTGGCGGTAAAACTCGGTTCCGCTCTGTTCGTCGTATCCGTACGGCGACAGGTCGATGGCGGCCACCGTCACTCCGGCGGCGTCGAAGCCCGGGTCCACGTGCACGGCGCGCTGCAGGGCGCGCAGGAAGAGCCCGGCGCTGAGCAGCAGGACGAGGGAGAGGGCGATCTGGCCCACCACGAAGGCGTCGCGCAGCCGCGAGCGGCGCCCCGCGCCGGGCGAGGAGTCCTTGAGGGCGGGCACCAGCTCCGGTCGCACCGCCTGGAGCGCGGGCGCGAGCCCGAAGAGGACCCCGCTGAGCAGCGAGAGCGCCAGGGCGAAGACGAGCACCCGCGCATCCGGATGGAAGTCGAGCGCCACGTGCCCGGGGATGGGCAGGGCCGCGGGGATGCCGCGCAGCACGTTCGTCGCCCAGCCGGCGAGCAGCAGGCCGCCGGCCCCTCCCAGCAGCGCGAGGAGCACGCTCTCCGTCACCAGTTGCCGGACCACCCGCCTCGGCTGCGCCCCCATGGCGAGCCGCACCGCGATCTCGCGCCGCCGTGCGCTGGAGCGCGCCAGCAGCATTCCCGCCACGTTCGCCGCAGCGATGAGCAGTACCAGCCCGGCGGCCCCGAGTAGCAGCGTCAGGATCCCCGTGGCGATCCCGCGGAAGAAGGAGGGTGGCCCGCCGGCGCGCGTCAGCCGCATCCCGACCAGCCCGGCGGGGCGCTCGCTCCGCGCATCGACCGCGCGGGCGAGCGCGCTCATCTCCTCCTGCGCCGCCGCGGGCTCGACGCCCGGCCGCAGGCGTCCGAGCACCTGCAGCCACTGCAGCCGCATTCCCGGCTGATCGATCATACGCGGGGCCAGGAACGTACGGGCCGCCATGGGCACCCAGAGCCCGGGCGCGCTGCCGAGCGAGCTCCCCTGGAAGCTCGCGGGCACCACCCCCACCACGCGTACCGCCTGCCCGTTCAGCTTCACCGAGCGGCCCACCACCCCCGGATCCGCCCCGAAGCGGCTCACCCAGAGGTCGTGGCTCAGCACCGCCACCCGCGAGTCACCGCCCGGCGTGTCGTCCTCGGGCGTGAGGAAGCGGCCCATCTCCGGGCGCAGCCGGAGCAGACGGAAGTAGTTCCCCGTGGCGAAGCCCGCGCTGATCGAGCTCACCTCGTCGCCCGTGTTCAACCCGAAGGTCCCGTCGCCCAGCGCGGCCAGGTCGGAGAAGCTCCGGTTGCGGTCGCGGTACTCGCGGTACTCGGGGTAGGTGAACATGTCTCCGCCCACGTGCTGCTGCCGGACCTGCGCGAGCGCCACGACGCGGTCCGCCTCGGGGATGGGGAGGGGGCGGAGCAGCACGGCGTTGAACAGACTGAACGCCACCGTGGTCCCTCCGATCCCGATCGCCAGGGTCACCACCGTCACTACGGTGAAGAGGGGCGCGCGGACCAGCATACGCACCGCGTAGCGGAGATCCTGCAGCAGCGCGTCCATCACCCCACCTCGAACCCGTGCTCCTCCAGCTCCTGCGCCATCTCCGCGTGCTTCATCCCCGCCACCTCCTCCAGCACCTGGCCGTCGAAGAGGTGGATGCTGCGCTCGGCGTACTCCTCGTAGCGCGGATCGTGGGTGACCATCACGAGTGTCGCGCCGCCGCGGTGCAGCTCCCTCAGCAGGTCCATCACGGCCTCGCCGTTGGTGCTGTCCAGGTTGCCGGTGGGCTCGTCGGCGAGGAGCACGGAGGGCGAGCCGGCGATCGCGCGCGCCACCGCCACCCTCTGCTGCTGGCCGCCCGAGAGCTGCGCGGGGTAGTGGCGCGTGCGGTGCGCCATGCCGACGCGCTCCAGTGACTCCGTCACCCGCTTCCTGCGCTCCGTCTGCGGCATCCCGCGGTAGGTGAGCGGCAGCTCGACGTTCTCGTAGACGGTGAGGTCGCCGATCAGGTTGAACGCCTGGAAGATGAAGCCGATCTCCCGGTTGCGGATCTGGGCGCGCTGGCTCGCCGTGAGGTTGGCCACCGGCTCGCCCACCAGCCGGTACTCGCCCGCGGTCGGCGTGTCCAGCAGCCCCAGGATGGAGAGCAACGTCGTCTTCCCGCACCCCGAGGGCCCGGCGATCGCCACGAACTCCCCCTGCGCGATCTCCAGGTGGATGCCGTTCAGCGCGTGGGTCTCGACTTCCTCGGTGTAGAAGACCTTGCTGATGCCTTCGAGCTCGATGAGTGGCTGCGGGGTGGTGGGCATGGCTCGATGGGTTGAGGAAATGGAGGAGTTATGAGTTTCTAGTTAACGCGATGTGCAGGTTTTCAGGAGTCGAGCAGGGCATCGAAGTGCAAGGGTGGTAGCCCCGCGCACTGGCAGAACAAAAGGGCGACGGTGTGACTGAGCACCTTGCGGAGCATGCGCGAGCACAGATGCCAGCGGTCCCGGGCCCACACACGCGCCAACTGAAAGCGCCCGACAAGCTGGGCAATGACCGTCTCAATACGGCGCCGCTTGATGAGCAGCCAGAAAGGCCAGGGCTCCGTCTCCCGCTTCCTGCTGCGAAAGGGTGCCAGCAGACGCAGGGTCTGCGCGGCGAGTTCCTCCCGCAGAGCGGGGCTCCAGTAGGCGCGATCTCCGAGCGCCCACCCGCGGACGTCCTCCAGGATCTCCGGTGCCATCGCGGGATCGGAGACATTCGCGGGTGTCAGATCGAAGGCGCTGATCACACCCGGCCAACTGATTCGCACGTGAGCGCGCATCCCGAAGAAGGTCTGCCGGGCAACGGAGTCGTGTCCATACGACGAGACGTCGCGCAACCTGCGGCAGAACGTCGCGCGCGCGAAGCGGCAGACGGGCACGGGCAGGCTGTCCAGCACAACGAGCCAAGGCGCATGCTCCACGGTGCGCAGCAGATGCTCCCAGAGTGCGCGCTTGATGGCCCAGAGGTTCGCTGCCTGGCGAGCGAATGTCGTGCGGTGCACCCTTTGCAGCTTCGGGAACAGGAGCGCGTGGTGCCGGCGGAAATAGCGGAAGAGCCCAAGATCGGTGTCGATGCCCAGAAACTCGCCCGCGATCTCCATCGTCAGTACCTCGCTGTCGCAGAGCGTTGGCTGAGGTCCCCGCTGGCGCAGCTTCTGCCCCGCAAGGAAGTCGTCCGTCAGACAGTATACGGCGATAAGGAACGTCTCGAGGTCCATG
>DASSTO010000197.1:0-3265 GCA_035707865.1 Longimicrobiaceae bacterium
GCCCCCCTGGCTCGTACCTCCCCACCCGCCGGCTCTCGCCCTCAGTCCTCGTCGTCCTCCGGCGAGCTGTAGCCCTCGCCCTCCTCGTCGATGAGGTCCATCAGCGAAGGTCCCCAGGCGCGCTCCAGGTGGCGCCGCACACGGGGAAAGCGGTGGACGACCTCGGCCATCTCCGGCGTGATGAACGGCTCGACGACCTCGCGGCGATCATAACTGCTGCCTGCCTCGTCGAGGAACGCCTTCAGCTCCTCGATGATGTCGTCGAGGTCGCTCAGCAGCTCACTCGGGAAATGGCCCTCATCGAGCGCCACCGCCGATTCCGTCCACTCGTGGACCTGGACGGCGAGTGCGTCGAAGCGATGGTCCATCCGCGGGTCGTTCATCCGGGCGTCCTCCATGTAAGGAAACGAAAAGCGGCGCACGTGCACGGTTCCACGGCACACGCCGTGCCCCTGCGAGGCACAGCCGACACGGTACGCGTCGGGGGCGCCGTCTGCAAGCCTTGCGCGGGCTCCTCTTCGGCGGATCCGGGTATCAGGGACGCGGCCCTCGGCTGGTGCCGCGGCCTACGGATTCGGGAAACATGGAGATGTGCATGACTGGAGATTACATCGTACGGGCGACGGCCCTGGGGGGAAGGGTGCGCGCCTTCTCGCTTCGCGCGACGCACCTCGTCGAGGAACTGCGCCGCCGGCACGATACCTACCCGGCCGTCACCGCGGGCCTGGGCCGAACGGCGATGGGCGCGCTGATGCTCGCCGCGGCGTCGCTCAAGGAGGAGGATCAGGTGCTGACGGTGGAGGTGCGTGGGAACGGGCCGGCGGGCCGGATCGTCTGCACGGCGAACGGGCGCGGGGAGGTGCGCGGGCTGGTGGGCAATCCCCACGTCCATGCCGAGAGCGTGCGTCCGGGCAAGCTCAACGTCGCGGGGGTGGTGGGCGGCGAGGGGTACCTCTCGGTCACGAAGGACCTCGGCATGCGCGAACCCTACAGCGGAATGGTCGAGCTGCAGTCGGGCGAGATCGGCGACGACCTCGCCTACTACCTCGCCCAGAGCGAGCAGACGCCGTCCGCCGTGGGCACCGGCGTCTTCGTCGTCCCCGATGGCTCCGTCGCGGCGGCCGGCGGCTTCCTCGTCCAGCTCCTGCCGGGCCTCGACGAAAGCGAGGTCGCCGCGATCGAGCATGAGGTCGCGGCGCTTCCTCACCCGACGCAGCTCATCCGCGAGGGTCTCTCGCCCGAGCAGGTGCTGGAGCGCATCTTCCCCGCGGGCTGCGAGATCCTCGACCACTACCCCGTGCGCTTCGCCTGCCCGTGCTCACGCGAGCGCTTCGAGGCCGCGATCGTCACCCTCGGCAGCGTGGAGATCGAGCGCATCATCGAGGAGGAGGACAAGGACTACACCGAGGTCGTCTGCCATTTCTGCAACGAGACCTACCGCTTCTCACCGCAGGAGATGCAGGAGATCCTGCGCGCCGCGGGGTGACGGAGGCGGTCCGGGAGGTCAGTCCGGCTCGTGCAGGCGCAGCGAGGTGAGGATCTCCCGGACCGCCTCCCGCTCCGCCTCCGCCTCGGCGGCGGGACACGAGTAGTTGCAGAAGACGAGATTGCCGGGCGCCACCGCGACACCCACCATCCAGTACGTCTCCGCCTCACCCTCCTCGTCGCCCTCCTCGGCGGAGATGTACTCGCAGAGCGCCATCTCGCCGCTCTCCCCCAGCAGCAGGTCCTCGATCTCGTCCTCCTCCAGCTCGATTCCCTGATCCTCCAGGAACTCGTAGAGCTCCTCGCCCGGGTCCGGCATCTCCCCCGGAGGCTGCTCGAAGGCGGCCAGGTGTAGCAGGCCCGCGCCGGTCGTTGCATAGATTCGCACCCCTTCCTCCTCGTCCGGCTCGGCCGTCCAGTGCGGGGGAATCTCCAGGGAGAACGCGGGATCGATGGTTATGCTCGCTCTCTCGCTCATTGCGCAGATCAGGCAGAATTCCGCAGGATACCGTCCTCTGAACTTGCCGGCGGCGCGCCGGCGTGCGCAAGGCACCGGCTCGCTCGGCTGCACCCCCCATGCCGGCCTTTAGTCCGGCATGGAATCTGCCGATACCCACGAATATCCCTTCCCTCTCTCTCCAGCCCGGGAGGCTCCGATTCGCACACTTGGTATTGGCCTCATCGCCCTCGCCGCCGTGGTCGCCAGCCTCTCCGTCGCACGGCTGCGCGAGGAGGAGCCGCCGCTCCCCGAGCCGGAGCCCGCACCCGGGCGCGCCCACGTCCCGCCGCCGAGCCTCTCGCTCGACCTCGACGCCATCCGTACCGCCGGGTTCTGAGCCTCCGGCGGCGCCGCGACCGCCGCGAACCGGGGGGCGCTCCACGTGGAGCGCCCCCCCCGTTGTTCTCTTTCATTAGGAAATCGTAATGGCGTAACTGGTTGCAAACAAAGGGGTCTGTGGCGATATTCGATCGTCGGAAATCGATGAAGTGCGCGTGCGCGGCGGCGGGGTTCTCCTGCCGCTGTGTGCGTTCGATTCACGAGTTGAAGGAGAGAATCCGTGAAACGACGCGACCCGCACCCGACGACGATCGCGCGGCCCCCGGTCGGGCGCGAGGGGCTGCGAGAGCTCCTGCGCCGGCCCTTCGTGCAGGCGGCCATCGTCCTGACGGCGGCCGTCCAGGTCGCGGCAGGGACCAGGACGCTGGGCGTTTCACCGCTGGACTTCGCGAGCGCTCCCGTCGTGGAGCTGCCCGCGGCGGTGGTCACGCCCTCGGCCCCCGCCCGCGCCGACGCGGACGATCTGGCGGCCGGCTACCGCGCGAAGGGATACCCCGTGACGACGACGCTGGCCCGCAGCATCGACGAGGCGGCGCAGGCGAACGGAATCGACCCGGAGGTCGCCTTCGGTCTGGTGAGGACGGAGAGCTCGTTCAAGAACAGCGCGACCAGCAACGTGGGCGCGATCGGTCTCACGCAGCTGATGCCCGCGACGGCGCGCTGGCTGGAGCCGGGCACCACCCGGAACGACCTGCGCGACCCCGAGACGAACCTGAACCTCGGCTTCCGGTACCTCCGGCAGCTGATCGACCGCTACGATGGCGACACCCGGCTGGCGCTGCTGGCCTACAACCGAGGCCCGGGCACCGTGGACCGCGTCCTGAAGCGCGGCGGTAACCCGGACAACGGGTACGCGGACATGGTACTGAACGGCGGCGAGTAGCGCGTAGCATACGGCGGCTGGCGGATGGTAGAACGGCCGGGGGCCCGGGCATCGCAGCG
>DASSTO010000198.1:0-15334 GCA_035707865.1 Longimicrobiaceae bacterium
CCGCCCTCGGCATCGTCTTCCTCGGCGAGCCGCGGGACGTCGTTCGGCTCCTCTTCCTGGCGCTGATCGTGGTGGGAATCGTCGGGCTCCGGCTCGTGTCGGACGGCTGACGGGGTGAGTGGGTGACAAGGTGACAAGGAAGAGGCCCGGGCATCGCGCTGATGCTCGGGCCTCTCCGTTTCACCCAGTCACCCCCTCACCTTGTCACCCCGTCAGCCGTTCACCCCACCGGCACCGGGAAGAGCGTCTGGAAGGCGTTGCGCGCCCGGAAGAGCCGGCTCTTCACCGTGCCGACCGGCACGCCGATGGCCTCGGAGATCTCCTCGTAGGTACGGTCCTCCACCTCGCGCATCACGAAGGCGACGCGGTGGTGGTCGTCCATCTGCTCGATGGCGCGGCTGATCGCATCGCGCAGCTCACCCTGGTACGCCGCCCGCTCCGGATCCAGCGAGTCGCTCTCGAACTCCACCGGCCGCGAGCTACCGCCGCCGGGCCCCTGCTCCTTGCGCAGGTCCGTGAACGCCGTCTCGCGGCGGCGCGAGCGGTTGCGGTACTCGTTCTTCAGCAGGTTGCTCGCGATCGTGTAGATCCACGTCGAGAACTTCCGCGCCGTGTCGTAGCGGTCGCGGGCCCGGTGCACGCGCAGGAAGGTGTCCTGCGTCAGGTCCTGCACACGCTCGTCGTCCTTCAGTCGCTTGTGCAGGAAGCCCTTGATCAGCGGCTCGTAACGCTCCATGATCGTCGCGAAGGCCTGCTCGTCGCCGCGCTGGTAGCGGGCGAAGAGCTCCTCGTCGGAGAGCTCGGCCGGGGGGCGATGCTGGAGCTCCGTATCGGTCTGGTCGTTCGCGGCGGCGCGGGCGCGCAGCTCCGGCGCGGAGGCCGCGATCGAGTAGCGTCGGGGGGTCGTGGCAGTATTCATGCATGTAATTTAGCCCTTTTCCCCGCGCGCCTCTACCGTCCGGTAGACTTTTAATCCGATCTTAACTCCCGAGCGGGCACGGTTTTAGCCGGAGCCGCGCCGTCCGTGGCCCTTGACGGGCCCGGGGCCCCGTGTTACCCTGGGACCGTGCGATCGATGCACCGCGGCGATTTGTAGCGATTGCTCCGCGTAACAAATGTGCTAAACCGTGACGGGGGTCCCGCGCGGTCGCTGCGCGGGACCCCTTCGTCGTCTGGCCCGGCCGGTTGCGGGCACCTCACGGTTCGACGATCGAGGCAGGATGGATCTGATCCGCGTGGCGATGCGGTGTATGCCGGGTTCCCTCTCCTTCCGGAGAGACGGACGGGCACGCGCACGCCAGGCGCGCGTGTAGGCCGAGCGAGCCCCGCTTCGGCGCCGCCCGGCCCTCTCCGACGAGAGGGCCGGGCTTTTTCATTCAACGGAGGAGAGAGCCGATGAGCACGACCGAAGGAGAGCGGAAGCTGGGCCTGGGAACACGCGCGGTGTGGAGCGCGCAGGAGACCGCCGATCCGGCGACCAAGGCGCGAGCGGTTCCGATCTACGCCACCACGAGCTTCGTCTTCGACGACTCGGAACATGCCGCGGAGCTCTTCGGTCTGCGTCAGTTCGGCAACATCTACACGCGGATCATGAATCCGACGACGGACGTCTTCGAGCGGCGCATCGCCGACCTCGAGGGCGGCACGGCGGCGGTGGCGACGGCGAGCGGGCAGTCGGCGACGACGCTCGCGCTGCTCAACCTGGCGCGCGTCGGGCAGAACGTCGTGGCGGTCTCGTCGCTCTACGGCGGCACCCACTCGCTCTTCCACCACACGCTGCCCCGCATGGGGATCGAGGTGAAGTTCGTCGAGAACAGCGCGGACGCGGTGGCCGCGGCGATCGACGACGACACGCGCGCGGTCTTCGTGGAGACGATCGGCAACCCGGCGCTCGACGTGCCGGACCTGCGCGCCCTCGCCGACGCGGCGCACGCGGCCGGCGTCCCGCTCGTGGTCGACAACACCTTCGCCACGCCCATCCTGGCGCGGCCCTTCGAGCACGGCGCGGACATCGTGGTGCACGCGGCGACGAAATGGATCGGCGGCCACGGCAACTCCATCGCCGGCGTGGTGGTGGACGGCGGGAGGTTCGACTGGACGGCCTCGGAGCGCTTCCGCGAGTTCTACGTCGATCCGGACCCCGCGTACCACGGGCTGGAGTTCGCGCCCACCTTCGGGAACATCGCCTTCGCCATCCGGCTTCGCGTGGTGCTGCTGCGCGACATCGGCGCGGCGCTCTCGCCCTTCAACGCCTTCCTCCTGCTGCAGGGCCTGGAGACGCTGCACCTGCGCATGCCGCGCCACTCGGAGAACGCGCTGGCGGTGGCGCGCTTCCTGGAGAAGCACCCGGCGGTGACGTGGGTTCGCTACCCCGGACTGGAGTCGCACGAGTCGCACGCCAACGCGGAGCGCTACCTGGAGGGCGGCTACGGCGGCGTGCTCACCTTCGGCGTGCGGGGCGGCGAGGCGGCGGCGCGCAAGGTGAGCGAGGAGCTGAAGCTCTTCTCGCTGCTCGCGAACGTCGGCGACACGAAGAGCCTCGTCATCCACCCGTGGAGCACCACGCACGAGCAGCTGAGCGACGAGGACCGCGTGGCCGCCGGGGTGACGCCGGACCTGGTCCGCATCTCGGTCGGGATCGAGGACGTCGACGACCTCATCGCCGACCTGGACCACGCCCTGGCCGTGGCGTCGCAGGGGTGAGCGCCGAACCCGTCGTTCCGGAGGAAGTGGTATGAGCGATCGTCCGCTCCGTTTCCAGCGCCTGCCGCGCTTCGCCCTCGATTCGGGCGAGGCGCTCAGCGACGTCGTCCAGGCCTATCACCTGGACGGGGAGTTGAACGCAGAGCGCGACAATCTCGTGGTGGTCTTCCACGCGCTCACGGGCTCGGCCGACGCGGCCGAGGGCTGGTGGAGCGAGGTCGTGGGGCCGGGGCGGGCGATCGACACCGGGCAGTACGCGGTGCTCTGCACGAACCTCCTGGGCTCGTGCTACGGCACCACCTACGCGGGCGACGAGCCCGGGCGCCCGCGGCCGCGGATCACCCCGCGCGACCAGGCCCGGCTCATCCACGCGCTCGTCGAGGAGCTGGGCGTGCGCTCGGTGGCGCTCGCGGTGGGCGGCTCGCTGGGCGGGATGGTGGCGATGGAGTGGGCGGCCAGCTTCCCGACGCTGACCCGCGCCACGGTGGTCCTCGCCGCGCCGGCGGCGCACACCGCGGCCGCGATCGGCTGGAACCACCTGCAGCGCGCCGCGATCCTGCAGGGTGGTCCCGGGCGTGGGCTCGAGCTGGCGCGCATGATCGCGATGATGACCTACCGCACCGGCGCGGAGTTCGAGCAACGCTTCGGCCGCCTGCGCGGCGAGGACGGTTTCGAGGTGGCGAGCTATCTCGCCCACCAGGGCGAGAAGCTCGTGCGTCGCTTCACCGAGCGCAGCTACCTGACGCTCATGGACGCGATGGACGCCCACGACGTGGGGCGCGGGCGCGGGGGGACGGAGCCGGCGCTGCGGCGCGTGGGTGGCCGCCTCATCGGCGTCGGCATCCCCGGCGACCTGCTCTACACCGACGTGGACGTGCGCGCGTGGGTGAAGCTCGCCGGGGCCGAGTACCGGGCGATCCAGTCCATTCACGGGCACGACGCCTTCCTGATCGAGTTGGAACAGGTGAGCGAGCTGCTGACGGATGCGCTGTCGAGCGCGACGGTGGCCACGCCCCTGCACACGTAGGAGACGGGTATGGAGCAGATGCTGTACAGCCGGAACGAAGAGGGTCGGAGCGCCGGTCGCGCGCCGCGCATTCGCACCGTCCGCGTCGCGCTGGCGGGCTGCGGGGTGGTGGGGAGCGAGCTCCTGCGCCTCCTCGACGCGCAGGCGGAGGCGATCGAGCGCGAGCGCGGCCTGCGCTTCGAGGTGGTGCGCGTGCTCGTCCGTCACCCGTCGCGCGAGCGCGCGGTGCCGCTGGGGCGCGAGCGCTTCTCGGGCGATCTCGAGGAATTCCTCGCCGCCGACTCGGATCTGGTGGTGGAGGCGATGGGCGGAGTGGAGCCGGCGCTGCAGATCGCCGAGGCCACGCTCCGTGCCGGGCGCGACTTCGTGACGGCCAACAAGGCCCTCGTCGCCGCGCACGGACCCACCCTCAACCGCCTGGCGCACCGCCACGGCGTGCGGCTGGACTTCGAGAGCGCCGTCGGCGGAGGAATCCCCGTCGTGCGCGCCCTGCGCGACTCGCTGCGCGGCAGCGGGGTGACGCGCCTGCGCGGCATCCTCAACGGCACCTGCAACTACGTCCTCACCCGGCTGGCGGAGGGCGAGTCCTACGCCGCGGCGCTCGCCGACGCGCAGGAGCGCGGCTTCGCCGAAGCGGATCCCACGCGCGACGTCGACGGCCAGGACGCCGCCGACAAGATCGCCGTCCTCGCGTGGCTCGCCTTCGGGGCGGAGCCCGACAGGCTCCCGATCCGCTGCCGCGGCATCGTGCCCGACCCCGACCGGCTGGCGAGCGACGCCCGCTCGGTGGAGGGCGTCGTCCGCCTCGTCGCCGAGTGCTTGCGTCTGGGCGATGGCGTCGCGGCCTCGGTCGAGCCGGTGATCGTCGCGCCCGACTCGGAGCTCGCACGCACCCGCGGCGAGCAGAACGCGGTGCTGCTGGACACGCGCTGGAACGGCGTCATCCGCCTGGCGGGCCCGGGCGCGGGTGGCGGCCCCACCGCGTCCGTGCTCCTCGCCGACATGCTCCGCGGCGCCGCGCCGATCCCCGAGGCGGCTCCGGCCACCGCGGCGGGCGTTCCCGACACGCGGCACCATCGCTGGCTGGTGAGCGTCCTGCCGGCCACCGCGGCGGAGCAGCGCCTCGACGACGCGCTCCTGCGCGCGGGCATCGACGCCGGCAAGCTGCGCCGCTTCGACGACGCCGTGCGCGCCGTCACGCCTCCGGCAGCGTGGTCTCAGGTGGCCGGGGTGGAGCGCGAGCTCGCCGCGGCCGGGCTGCGGCCGCTGATCACCCGCGCGGAGCTGTAGCCCGCTCGCGCAGCAGCCGCACCCACTCCGGCCACGCCTGCACGGCGGTGAGGCGGAGGTGGCGCGCCGTGGTGGCGAGCCAGCCTTGCTCGCGGTAGCGCCGGGCGCTGGTGCGCAGCACGCCGCCGGTGGGCCGCAGGCGGGCCCCGGCCTGGCGCGCCCTCCATACCAGCAGGTGATCCTCCCCGTAGGGCGCGTCGCCCGGAAAGCCGCCCAACCTCTCCCATAGATCGCGGCGCAGGCAGAGGCCCTGGTCGCCGAAGGGCATCCCGCCCCAGCGCGAGCGCAGCCGGGCGCCGAGCGCGTTCAGGCGCACGAGCGCGGGGCCGTCGTCCAGGAAGTCGAGCTCGAAGTAGTGGAGCGCGGCGGGCGCCGCGGCGAGGGCGCGCGCGAGGGAGGGGAGGGTGTCGGCCGCGAAGCGGGCGTCGGCGTGGAGGAACCAGAGGAAGGGCCTGCGGGTGGCGCGGGCTCCGGCGTTCATCTGGAGCGCCCGCCCGCGCGGTGCCACGACCCAGCGCGCGCCGGCCGGCGGCTCGCGCACGGGCTCCGTGGCCGCGAAGACGACCTCCGCCTCCGGCGGCAGCGCCCGCAGGTCGAGCGCGAGGCCGCGCCAGGCCTCGTCTCCCGGCCCCACCGGGACGACGACCGCGACGTCGCGGAGCTCCAGCGCGGCGGTGTCCGGCGCCGGCGGACTACCGCTCCGCATACGGGCGGATCGCCGTCTCGTCGTTCTCGCGGTGCCAGCGGAGCTCTTCCTCGGTGAGCGGCTTGATGAGGAGGTCGCTCGCCAGCCAGACCGTCTTCGACCAGGGGAAGACGAGGAACGGCGCCGCGGCCATGAGCCCGATCGCCCAGGTCTGCAGGAAGTCCCACGGCACGTCCGGCCAGCGCGAGACGATGAGGACGATCAGGAAGAGCGTGAAGAGCCCCTCGCTGAGGATGAGGTTGAACATCATCGAGCCGAGGAAGAAGTCCTCCTCGCCGCGCTCGGTGCGCAGCCCGCACGCGGGGCAGCGTGGCTTCATGCGGAACCACGAGGCCACGATGCGGCCCTCGCCGCAGTGGGGGCAGCGCAGCGCCAGGGCTCGCCCGTAGAGCCGCAGCGCGCGGCTCACGCTCAGTTCCTCGGGAACGGTGACCGGTGCGTCCATCCTGCTATCCATCTCTTCCTCTGTTCTTGCCCTCTGGTTCGGATCCTGCCATATCATTGCCGCGTTCGCTCGGGGCTCGTCTCCCGAGACGCCCCCTGTACGCGGAGAGACCGAATGCGGAAGAGCGCCGCACTCCTCGCCGGGCTGCTGCTCGCGGCCTGCAGCAACAACAGCGCGCCACCGGTATACTCGGCCGTCGGCACCTGGCAGAGCGTCGGCTTCGCGCCGGCCGACGTCCAGATGACGCTCGTGGAGACCGCGCGCTCTCCCGCCGGCGCCGGCCGCTGGATCATGACCGACAGCGCGGCCGCCTTCCGTGTCACCGGCGCGCACGTGGACACGGACATCTCGCTCCTCTTCGACTTCGATGGCCGGAGCGACGTCAGCCTCGCGGGCGTCTTCCGCCCCGGTACCGGCAAGGACGCCCCCACGCAGATCGCGGGCGCCCTCTTCGGCGGCGGCTTCAGCGGCGACTCGATCGTCTTCGAGCGGCTGGAGGATCAGCCCGGCTCGTAGGTCACCTCCTCCTACCCCGCGCGCGCGGCGGTGCTCCGCGCGTTGACGCCACGGGTGTCGGGGCTTAGGTTCACCGACGACCATCGAAGGGGAGTAGTCCACCGGGCCCGACGGCCCGGCGGCCGGGTCGTCAAGACTGCGCCTCGTGCGCACGGTCCGGTCGGGATGGCGGCGTGCCTCGCACGCGCGATCAGGGCGAGACCTTCGTTCCCCGGCTTCTCCGGGGAGCGAAGGTCTCGCCCTTCGTTCGTTTTCCACACCCGTACCGGTGCGAGGGGCTGATGAATCAGATCTGGATGTGGATCGTCTTCAACGTCTTCGTCCTGGGCATGCTCGCCATGGACCTGGGCGTCTTCAACCGCCGCGCGCACGTCATCTCCCTCCGCGAGGCCCTCCGCTGGACGATCGTGGTGATCGCGGCCGCGGCGCTCTTCGCCGCCGGGATCTTCTACGCGCGGGGCAGCCGCGCGGGCCTCGAGTTCGTCACCGGCTACGTCATCGAGCTGGCGCTCTCGGTCGACAACATCTTTGTCTTCGTCCTCATCTTCGCCTTCTTCAAGGTGCCGGCGGTCCACCAGCACCGCGTCCTCTTCTGGGGCGTCTTCGGTGCGCTGATCATGCGCGGGCTCATGATCGGCGCCGGCGCCTTCCTGATCCAGCGCTTCCACTGGATCATCTACATCTTCGGCGCCTTCCTGGTCGTCACGGGCATCCGGATGGCCCTGCACAAGGGCGCGCAGGTCGAGCCGGAGGCGAACCCGGTCCTCCGGCTCCTGCGCCGCGTCATGCCCGTGGCGAACGATTACGACGGGCAGAAGTTCTTCACGCGCCAGGAGCTGGGCGGGCGAGTGCGGCGCTTCGCCACGCCCCTCTTCGTGGTGCTGGTGCTCCTCGAGACCACCGACCTCGTCTTCGCGGTCGACTCCATCCCCGCCATCTTCGCCGTCACCACCGATCCGTTCCTCGTCTACACCTCCAACATCTTCGCCATCCTCGGCCTGCGCTCGATGTACTTCCTGCTCGCGGGCGTCATCGAGCGCTTCCGCTATCTCAGCACCGGCCTCGCGGTGATCCTCGTCTTCGTGGGCGCCAAGATGCTCGTCACCTACTTCCATATCGAGATCCCGATCCTCGCCTCCCTCGGGGTCATCGCCGGCGTGCTCCTGATCGCCGTGCTCGCCTCGCTCCTCGCGACCAGGCGGGAGGAGGGACGGGCCGAGGGGGGCGACGAGGTGGAGGGGTGAGGGGAGTGCTGAGTACCGGGTGCCGAGCGCAGAGGGGCCCGGGCATCCGCGCGATGCCCGGGCCCCCGTGTTCACCCGTTCACCCCTTCACCCGTTCAGCAGTTCACTCCCGCCGCCGCCCCACGACGAGCCGGTAGATGAAGAGCAGGATGACGGCGCCGATGATGGCGCCGATGAAGCCGGCGGGGCCGGTGCCGCGGCCCGGGACGATGAGGCCCAGGATCCACCCGCCGACGAAGGCGCCGGCGATGCCGAGGATGATCGTGACGACGCAGCCGCCGGGGTCGCGGCCCGGCATGAGGAGCTTCGCGATGGCGCCCGCGATCCCTCCGATGATGATCCACCATATGAACGTCATCTCCCCCTCCTCCGCGGGTGGTCGGTCGGCCGGCGACGATCCGCCGGTGGGTCACGGGAGAGCGATACGCAACGGGAATGCCGTCAGTCGGGGGGGACACGGCCGCGCAGGCGCTTCACCTCGGAGCGGCGCTTCTTGGCCTGGAGCCGCCGCTCGCGAGAGGCGCGCGTGGGCTTGGTCTTCTTCCGCCTGGGAGGGCGGTGGAGCGCACCGCGCAGGAGCTCGACGAAGCGCTCCGTCACGGCTTCGCGGTTCTGGTGCTGACTGCGGCTCTCACTGCCGGCGAGGAGGAGCTCGCCGGCAGAATTGATGCGGTTGGAGAGCTTCTCCAGGATGCGCGCGCGCTGCGCGTCGGTGAGGCTGGGCGAGCCCGCGACGTCCCACACCAGCTCCACGCGCGTGGAGCTGGTGTTCACGTGCTGACCGCCCGGCCCGCCGGAGCGGGATGCCCGGTAGGCGAGCTCCGAGCGCGGGATGAAGAGGTCGTCGGTAACGGCGAGAATCGCGGCGTCGTTCACGCTCCCCTCCGGGTGAGTTCGAGAATGCGCCCCGGAGGGGGCAGGAAGCGCGCCGGCGGGGTCAGTTGGACGGGCCGCCGGCGTCGTTGGCGGTGATGTCGAAGAGCAGCGTCGAGCCCCCTGGGATGTCGCGGTAGTCGTTGGGACCGTAGCCGAGCTGGGGAGGAACGATCAGCAGACGCTCGCCGCCCTCCTTCATTCCCACCACCCCCTGCTCGAAGCCCGGGATGAGGGAGCCGGAGCCGGGGACCACCGTGACGCTGTCGCTCTGATCGAAGATCGAATCGGGCTTCGCGGCGAGGCGGAGAACGTAGCCGACGGAGGCCGGCCGGCACGCCGCGATCGAGTCGCCGGCGCCGGTCTCGAGGTCGATGTACTTCAGACCGGTCACCGTCACCACGGTGTCGCCGCGATGGTCCGTCACGAGCGTGGGCACGCTGCAGTTGAAGCTCGACGTGGTGTCCAGCGAGCAGGCGGTCGTCACGGCGCAGAGGCCGAGTGCGACGAGGAGTCTCTTCGTCATGGGATCCTTCGTTGTCCGGTTTGCGGGGCAGGGTCGGGAGTATCAGAATATAGCACCTACCGGCGCCGCAACGGAACGACTGGCGCCGTCGCAACGACCCCGGAGTCCCGGAATGGTATCGAATCGCCCCGCGCGCCACTACCACCTGATCGGCATCGGCGGTACCGCCATGGCTTCGCTCGCGGGGCTGCTGCGCGCCGCCGGCCACGAGGTGACGGGCTCGGACGAGAACGTCTACCCGCCGATGTCCACCCAGCTGCAGGAGCTGGGGATCCGCTACGCGGAGGGGTACCGGGCGGAGAACCTGCAGCCGCGGCCGGACGTGGTGGTGGTCGGCAACGCCATCTCGCGCGGCAACCCGGAGCTGGAGGCGGTGCTCGTCGAGAGGATCCCCTACGTCTCCGCGGCGCAGACGATCAAGGAGGAGTTCCTGCGCGGGCGCCACGTGCTCGCCGTGACGGGCACGCACGGGAAGACGACGACGACTTCGATCCTCGCCTGGGTGCTGGAGTCCGCGGGACTGAACCCGTCGTTCCTCATCGGCGGCGTGGCGGAGAACTTCGGCACCTCCTTCCGCCTCACCGATTCGGAGTACTTCGTGATCGAGGCGGACGAGTACGACACGGCGTACTTCGACAAGGGCCCGAAGATGTGGCACTACCTGCCGCAGACGGCCATCGTCAACAACGTCGAGTTCGACCACGCGGACATCTACCGCGACGAGGAGGCGTACCTCTTCGCCTTCGCGCGCTTCGTCAACCTGATCCCCGGCAACGGGACGCTGGTAGCCGGGTGGGACTCGCCGCTGGCGCGCGCACTGGCGCCGCGCTCGTGGGCGCCGGTGGAGGGCTTCTCGTACGCCGCCGCGGGCGGGGAGCCGCCGGCGCCGGAGCACGCCGCGGCCGCCCCCGAGGTGCTGGGCGCCAGCTCGACGCTGCGCCGTCCCCCGCTCGGCGAGCAGCCGCGCTGGACGGCGGTGGACGTGGAGTTCGGCCGGGAGCGCACGCGCTTCCGCGTCCTGCACGAGGGCCGGGAGTGGGGCGTGGTGGAGACGCCGCTCGCGGGCGCCATCAACGTGCGCAACTGCCTGGCGGTGATCGCCGCCGCCCAGGCCGCCGGCGCGGATCGCGCCGGGGTGATCGAGGGGCTGCGGACCTTCCGCAGCGTGCGCCGCCGCATGGAGGTGAAGGGGGAGGCGGCGGGCGTAACGGTGATCGACGACTTCGCCCACCACCCCACCGCCGTGCGCGAGACGCTGGAGGCCGCGCGCCAGCGCTACGGCGAGCGCCCCCTCGTCGCCGTCTTCGAGCCGCGCAGCTATACCGCCCAGCGCCGCGAGTTCCAGGACGCCTACGTGAGAGCCCTGGACGCCGCGCGGACGGTGGTGCTCGCGGGCCTCTTCCATCCCGAGCGCTACACCGCGCAGACGGCCATGGACCCCGAAGCGGTGATCGCCGCGCTTCGAGCCGGCGGCAAGGAGGCCGCCTACATTCCGCAGGTCGACGACATCGTGCGCTGGCTCGCGGAACGGCTGAGGGGTGGGGAGGTCGTGATGTTCATGTCCAACGGCGGCTTCGGCGGGATCCACCAGAAGCTGCTGGAGCGGCTGAGGGCGGGGTGACGGAAGTTCTGAGTACCGAGTGCCGAGTGCCGAGTGCCGAGTGCCACGTGCACGGGGGCCCGGGCATCGGTGGGGTGCTCGGGCCCCGGCGCGCGGGCCCTCACCCGGCGCGCCGAGACGCGCCACCCTCTCCCGCAAGCGGGCGAGGGGACGGGGAGTGGCACGAGGCTCGGGCGTGCAGTCCGCGAAGGCGGACTTCGTGTAGTTCTTGCAGCGGCTTCAGCCGCCCGGTGCAGGGGCCGTCGCCAGGCCCCGTTCACCCCCTCACCCTGTCACCCCCCGCCGCTCCGCCCGCACCCCGATGCCGTGGCGCGGCCGCAGCGTGATCAGCGGCAGCGGCTCGATGCGCTGGCCGGGGAGGAGCCGGAGACGCCAGTGGCGCGCGAGGGTGGCGAGGACGAGCGTGCCCTCGGTCCAGGCGAAGGCCTCGCCGATGCACATGCGCGGGCCGCCGCCGAAAGGGAAGTAGGCGAAGCGGGGGAGGCGCTCGGCGAGCCCGTCGAGCCAGCGCTCGGGGAGGAAGCGCTCGGGCTCCTCCCAGAAGCGCGGGTCGCGGTGGATCACCCACTCGCTCAGGAAGACCATGGCGCCGGCGGGCACCCGGACGCCGTCGATCTCCAGGTCTTCCAGCGCCTCACGGCTGATCACCCAGGCCGGCGGGAAGAGGCGCATCGACTCGGCGAGCACCGCGCGGGCGAGGGGGAGGTGCGGCAGGTCGTCGACGGTGGGAAGGCGGTCGCCGAGCACCGCGTCGACCTCCGCGTGGAGCGCCCGCTCGGCCTCCGGGTGGCGGGCGAGGAGATACCAGGTCCAGGCGAGGGCGTTGGCGGTCGTCTCGTGGCCGGCGAGGAGGAGGGTGACGGCCTCGTCGCGCACCTGCTCGTCGCTCATCGCGCCGCCGTCGGCCTCGGCGTCGCGTGCGAGGAGGAGCATGGAGAGGAGGTCGCCGGTGTCCTCCGCGCTCGCGCGCCGCTGGCGGATCATGCGGTAGATCATCCCGTCCAGGCGGCCGCGGGTGCGGTAGAAGCGGCGATTGCTGGGCAGCGGCAGGGCGTCGACGACGTCCGCGAAGGGGACCAGCGCGCGCCGGAAGAGGCGAAGCGCGGCGTCGAGGGCGGCGCCGATCTCCTCGGCCTCGGCCGCGCTCAGGTCGGTGCCGAAGAGCGTCTTCCCGGCGATACCGAGCGCCAGGCGCATCATCTCGCGGTGGACGTCCAGCTGCTCGCCGTCGCGCCAGCGATCCGCGAGGCGCGCGGCGTCGTCGACCATCGTCCGGGCGTAGCCGGCGATGCGGTCGCGGTGGAAGGCGGGCTGGGCGAGGCGGCGCTGGCGCAGGTGGAGGTCGCCCTCGCTCGTCAGCAGTCCCTCGCCGAGCAGCCTCCGGGTGCGGCGCATCACCCGCGTCTTGATGAAGCTGCGGTTGCGCGTGACGAGGACCTCGCGGACCAGCTCGGGGTGGCTGAGGAGGAAGATCTTCGCGGAGCCGATGCGCAGGCGCGCCACGTCGCCGTATTCGCGCGCCGTGGCGGTCAGCAGGCCGAGCGGGTCGCGACGCATGGCGCCCCAGGTGCGCAGCGTGCGGCGAAGCGGAGGCCCGGGGGGTGACCGCGTCGGCATCGCGGTGCTACGGGCACACGCGCCGCGTCGGCGCCGCGGTGCGACGGCGCGCACGGCCGCGGCTGCCGCTCCGTCCCCGCGCCGGGCTCCCGTGCTCCCACGCGTGGAGCCGCCCGATGAGGTAGTCGATGGGGAAGGTGTGCAGCGTGCCGGTGTCCGCGCGGCGGAAGACGACCTGCGACCAGCCGTCCATGCGCACCGGGATGTAGACGCGGCCGTGCATGTGGAGCCGCTGCCCCGAGACGGCGCGCGTGAGGACGCGCTCGTAGAGCGAGCGGGAGAGCTCGCGCTCGGGGAAGAGATTCTCCCAGGTGCAGAGCCGCCCGACGTCCTCGTACTCGGCGGGCCGGTCCTCCAGCTCCAGCAGCGAGGGCGCGCGCCCCCGGATCACCGAGCCGATCAGGCGGAAACTGAAGGGGTCGGAGACGCGGCGGATCGCCGGCCAGAAGTGTCGCACGACCTCGCCGGCGATCTGGCGCAGGCTCATCCTGCGGCCGTCGCGCGCCTTCCAGCGTCGCTCGTCGATGCCGGAGGCGAAGGGATTGTCGGGGAAGCAGCTGTAGCGCGCGAGCCAGCCCTGGCGCGAGGTGTGGGGGATGGGGCGGTAGCCCGCGATCACCGGGATGCCCATCCTGCGGAGCATGTCCAGATCGAACGTCGGCCACGTCATCACCTCGCGCACGACACCGGTGACGAGCGTGCCGGTGGCGATCATCAGCGAGGCGCTGGGGGTGAAGTCGCAGGTGATCTCGACACGCTCTCCCCGGGGCCGCACGCCCACGCCGGTCGAGCGGCGGTTGGTGGCGAGGAGCATCACGGGCGCGGGGAGAATGTAGGCGAGCAGCAGCGCGAGCTTCTCCACCGTGCGGCCGTTCGTCTGGGCGGGGCGCGGCAGCTCGAAGGAGATGTTGTAGTGCGTGCTGAAGCCCACCAGCCGGGCCGAGCGGCCGCTCTTCCGCTCCCACTCGTCGAGCGCGCTGCGCACCTCGAGGATGCCCTCCCAGAGGCTCCGCCCGGCGCGCGCCGCGCAGCCGCGCGCGATCTCGATCACCGGCGTGGCGACCTCGATCACCCCCGTGTCGAAGTAGACCGCGCCGCCGTTGCTGAGGTGGTACGAGGTGCCGACGCGGTGCATCCGCTCACCCGTCAGGAAGGCGCGCGGCGAGCCGAAGACCGATTCGGGCTTCTCCGGTACCCCGTCGACGACGAGCGCGAACTCCGACTCCATCCCGACGGCCGCGAGCTGCAGGCGCGCGGCGCCTCGCGCACCCTCGCGCTTGCCGGCGAAGCCCTTCTTCCCGGAGTCCTTCATGGCTACTTCGCCTCTCCGCCCTCGCTCGGCGCGTCGTGCGGCACCACGGTGGCGTAGCCGATGTCGAGGTGCACGTGATCGTCGGCGCAGCCGGGGCCGGAGCCGTAGGGCCGCGCCCAGATCCCCGGGAGCACTCGCCGCGCGGTCCGGCTGTATTTCTCGATCCGCTCGCGCGTGTCCAGCAGCTCGTCGCCGATGCGGTAGAGGTTCGCCGCCGTGCCCCACGAGTGCGCGGAGGCGCTCGGGTTGAGCGCGTGGCCGGGCGAGCGGTAGCCGCCGTTCGCCGCGACGCGGACCACCGTGCCCACCGCCAGCCGGAAGAGCTCCAGGTGCGCGGCCAGGAGCGCGATCGCGCAGGGTACGTAACGCGGGAAGTCGCGCAGCGCCGGCGCCTCGCGCACGTCCACGTCGATCAGCTCCCACAGGCCGAAGTGCTCCGTCAGCTGCGTCTGCAGCGCCTGCTCCCACGAGGTGATCTCGTAGAAGTAGCGCGGCAGCCGGCGGAGCCGCCCCTCGGCATCGGTGACCAGCTCCCCGGGCCGCAGGACCTCCCGGCAGGCCTCGCCCAGGTCGCGCGCATCCACCAGGCGCAACGGGATGGAGGGCTGCAGGATCACGCCTCCGCCCCGCCGGTCAGGTGCTCGTAGACGGCGCGCGAGATCTTCGCCAGTGTTTCGCGCCGGCCCCCGGTGCGATCCGCGCTCCACCCGGTGAGGATGGCGAGCGCGTAGGGCTCGCGATCGGGGAGGTAGACGAGGCCGCAGTCGTGCGCCATGGTCGAGATCTCGCCCGTCTTGTTCGCCACGCGCGCGTCGTCGGGCAGCCCGGCGGGGATGCCGCCGCGGAACTCCTGCTGGTGCAGGATCTCCAGCATCTCGTCCGACGCCTCCTCGCTGATCGCCTCCTCCTCCGCGATGAGCCCGAGCACCTGCACGAGGCCGTTCGCCGTCACGCGGTTGTTCACGCCCTCCTCGAAGGCGCGCTCGTCCTCCACCCCGCGCCGCAGCTCCACACCCCGGATGCCGAGATCCTCCAGCGTCCGGCGCATCCGCTCGATCCCCACCAGATCGATGAGCAGGTTCGTCGCCAGGTTGCTGCTGGTCACGATCATGTGCCGCAGCAGCTCCCGGACCTTCATCGTCTTCCCGATCTGGGCGTGCACCTCGGAATTGGCGTCGCGACCGGACTCCACCCGATAGGGCATCCCGTCGACGACGCTGAGGAAGCGGTTGCGCACGTGCAGCCGCGAGTCTAATGTGAACGCCCCCTGCTCCACCGCGCCGAAGACTCCCACCAGCACCGGGAGCTTGATCGTGCTCGCGGCATGGAACCACTCGTTACCGCGCACATTCCAGTACTCCCCGCTCTCGTAGTCGTGGAAGGAGACGGCCACGCGCTCGGCGCCCGCCTCCCGCGCGATGGCGTCCACCCGCTCGCCGAGCCGCTCCTCCGTC